>CAVIKW010000143.1:0-4733 GCA_963643375.1 Flexilinea sp.
ATTTGCAATCACGCCCCACTTCTGAGCGTTATTGTGTGGGACAGCTGAAATTGGGGAGGGAAATAGAATGATATTGGCGCGCGTCACCTCATCCACCGCTAACGCGGTCCCCCTTCCCCTACTAGGGGAAGGCCTTAGGCCGCTTCGCGTGAGGGTTGCCCGGTTCCATGCGGGCAAGCGAAATATTGACGCGCTGCCGGATATTCGAAGACTCGCCTAAACTTGGCCCGCGCTAAAGCCTTCCCCTATGAGGGGAAGGCCTTAGGCCGCTCCGCGTGGGGATTTTGACTTCATATTTCACGATGCTCTGCGCATCGGCAAAAACGCTCCGCGAAGGGAAGCGAGTCTGCAGTTCACCTCATCCACCGCTAACGCGGTCCCCCTTCCCCTCGAGGGGAAGGCATTAGCGCGGTCGAAATTAAGGTTTGTCTCCCATTGTCGATTGCCTTGATTAATGTTATCCGGTCTCCGGTCTCCGGTCTCTTGCCTCATATCACCGGTCACTAATATCTCCACTCTCCACTCTCCACCCTCCACTCTTAAATCGTGGTATACTCAATCCGGGGGTAACATGACACTGATCAGCGCAAACAACATCTCAAAATCATTCGGCGATTACGACGTATTCACCGACGTATCCCTATCCATCCCCCCGAAGTCGCGCATCGGTTTCGTCGGCGCGAACGGGACCGGCAAGACTACCTTGCTGAAGATCCTCGTCGGCATCGACGACCCCGACTCCGGCACCGTTTCCCGAGCGAAGGGCCTCGCCATCGGCTACCTCCCGCAGCAGATCGAGATCGCCTCGGAAAAGACACCCTATGAATCCTGCCTGGAGTCCTTCACCGTTCTCCTCGAGAAACAAAAACAGTTGAACCGCATTGAGAATGAACTCCACGGACGCCCGGATGACAGCGAATTGTTGACCGCCTACGGACGCCTTCAGGAGGAATTCGAGAACGCCGGCGGATATACCTTCCGCTCGAAGATCAATCAGATCCTCCAGGGCCTCGGCCTCACCGACGGCGAAGAAGACCGCCCGTGGAATGAGCTCTCCGGCGGGCAGAAGATCCGCGCGTATCTGGCGAAGATCCTCGTCACCGAGCCCGACCTCCTCGTCCTCGATGAACCGACGAACCACCTCGACATCGCTTCCGTTGAATGGCTGGAATCCTATCTGAAGGACTTCCGCGGCGCCGTTCTCATGGTCTCCCACGACCGCTACTTCCTCGATCAATGCGTCCACACCATCTGGGAGCTCGGCTTCTCGTTTGAAACCTACCGCGGCAATTACTCAGCCTACCTCACCCAGCGCGAGGAGCGATATCAACGCCAGCTCGCTGAGTATGAACGACAGCAGGAGTTCATCGCCAAGGAAGAGGAATACATCCGCCGCAACATCGCCGGCCAGAACACCCGCCAGGCACAGGGCCGCCGCAAGCGATTGGAGACCCTGATCAAGGAATCCCTCGTCGTGCGGCCGACGGTGTCCCGCTCCATGTATCTCAAGCTTGACTCCGACCTGCGCTCCGGGGACCTCGTCCTGCGCACGAATGACATCGCGGTCGGGTATCATGACGACGGCAAAGTCCTTTTCCGCGTCCCGGACCTCACCCTGCAGCGCGGCGAATGCGCCGCCATCATCGGGCCGAACGGCACCGGCAAGTCGACATTCATCAAGACCATCCTCGGCAAACTTGAGCCCCTCGAAGGCAACACCCGCCTCGGCTCGAATCTGAAAATCGGCTACTTCGCCCAGGCGCATGAGGACCTCGACCCCGAGGCGGACCTCATGGACGAGATCAACAAGGTCGCGCCGAACATGCTCCCGGCACAGATCCGCGACTACCTCGCGAAGTATCTCTTCTCCGGCGACGACGTTTTCAAGAAGGTGAAAGTCCTCTCCGGCGGCGAGAAAGGGCGGCTGTCGTTGGCCATTCTTGCTCTGCAGGGCGCCAACCTCCTTCTGTTAGACGAGCCGATGAACCACCTCGACATCGATTCGCAGGAACTGCTGCAGTCGGTGTTGAAGACCTTCGAAGGCACCATCATCCTCGTCTCGCATGACCGCTACCTGATTGACGCGGTCGGCACGCAGATTTGGGAAGTCCTCCCCCAAAAGCAGACGCTCGAGATTTACAAAGGCACTTACAGCCAATACAAGGAATACAAACGCAATCTCGCCGCCGCGGAGGTCAAACCGGTTCAAGAAGTGAAAGCCAAGACGGCATCCGCGGGCACCGCACCGGCGGTCAAGAAGCTTTCCAATAATGAGATTTGGAAGCTCAACCGACGCCGTGAAGAGCTTGAGAAGCAGATCGCCGTTCTCGAATCCGAGACCGCGGCGCTTGCCGAGAAGCTCAATGCCGGCACGCTTCCTTTTAATGAACTGAACGACGCGGGAGTGTTGTATAATAAGAAGCAGGAAGAATTAGACGCGCTCTCGGAAGAGTGGCTCGAGATTGAAGAGAAAATATCATAAATCAAGGACGGCAATATGTATCTATCGGTCGTATCCCCTGTTTATAACGAATATGAAAATCTGCCTTACCTGTACGACGCCATGGTCAAGGCTTTGGAAAACATCAACGATTGGGAGCTGATCCTCGTCAACGACGGCTCCAAGGATAACTCCATGGATCGGCTGCGTGAACTCGCCGCCAAGGATTCCCGCGTGAAAGTCATCAGCTTCCGCCGCAACTTCGGGCAGACCGCCGCCATTGCCGCGGGCGTTGCCCACGCGTCCGGCGAGATCATTGTCCTGATCGACGCCGACATGCAGAACGATCCGTCGGACATTCCCGCGATGCTGGCGAAGCTTGACGAAGGGTATGATGTCGTCAGCGGCTGGCGCAAGGACCGCAAGGATAATATCATCCGCCGCTTCCCGTCCAAGTGCGCCAACAAACTCATTTGCAAAGTCACCGGCGTCAACCTTCACGACTACGGCTGCACCCTGAAAGCCTACCGCAGCGAAGTCATCAAGGGCTTCCGCCTGTACGGCGAAATGCACCGCTTCATCCCCGCCTACGCCAACGCATACGGCGCGCGGATCGTTGAAATGCCGGTCAAGCATCACCCCCGCACCCGCGGCAAGGCGAATTACGGCCTCGAACGCACCGCGAAAGTCATCCTCGACCTGTTCACGGTCAAGTTCCTCTCCAGTTACGCCGACAAGCCGATTTACCTCTTCGGCGGCGCCGGCCTCGCGCTCTCGGCCGTGTCCATCATCGCCCTGCTCTTCCTCATCATCCGCCGCATCTTCTGGGGTACCTCCATCATGGCCTCCCCGATCCTGCAGCTGGCGGCGATGTTCCTCATCCTCGGCTTCCAATCCATTCTCATGGGCCTGATTGCCGAGCTGCTCGTCCGCACCTATCACGAGTCCCAGGGCAAGACCGTCTACCACATCGGCGAGATGATCAACTTCGAGAACCGCGACGACGTCAACAAATAAATGAACATCCTCGTCCTCATTCACGAATTTCCGCCCATCGGCGGGGGCGGCGGACCGATCGCCCGCGACCTGTCATTGCAATGGGTCAAGGCCGGCCACCGCGTCCGCGTCGTGACCGCGGCGTTCGGGGATTTGCCGGAATATGAGGAAATCGACGGCCTCGAGGTCGTCCGCCTGCAATCCCACCGCACCGAATCGTTCCGCGCCAAGATGGGCGCGATGATCGGCTACATCAACGCCGCCTCGCGCTACTGCCTGTTCGAATGTAAGGACTTCACCCCCGACCTGATTCACGTCCACTTCGCCGTCCCGAACGGTCCCGCCGCGATGATTGCCTCCAAGAAGATGGGCGTGCCGTACGTCATCACCGCCCACCTCGGCGACATTCCCGGCGCCTCGCCCGAGAAGACGAAGAAGTGGTTCCGTTACATTCAGCCCTTCACCCCGCCGATTTGGAAGAAGGCCGCCCGCGTCGTCGCCGTCAGCGAATTCTCGCGGAAGATGGCGTTGAAGAGCTACAACGTGCCCATCGACGTCATCCCCAACGGCATTGATTACGAAAAAATCAAGAACCCCGAGATCGTCCCGCACGACATCCCGGAGATCGTCTTCGCCGGCCGATTCGTGCCGCAGAAGAACCTCACGCAGATTATCAAGACCCTCGCCGAAGTCAAGGACCTCCGCTGGCATGCCACCCTGATCGGGGACGGCCAGGACCGCACCGCGGTTGAGCAATTGACCGCCGAGCTCGGCCTGACGGAGCGGATTGCTTTCCCCGGCTGGAAGACGCCCGAGGAAGTGATTGAGATCTTCCACCGCAGCGACATTCTCTTCATGCCCTCCACGACGGAAGGGCTGCCCGTGACCGGGATCCAAGGCATGGCCTCCGGCCTGGCCCTCGTCCTCTCCGACGCCGGCGGGAACCCGGAGATCGTCGTCCCCGGCGTCAACGGCTTCGTCCATTCGCCGGAGGATACATCCGGGTATGTTCGTACGCTGCGCGAATTGCTGAATGACCCGGAGAAGTTATTGCAGATTCGACGGAATTCGGTGTCCGAGGCGGAGAAATTCGATATAAAGAAGACGGCGGGGGAATACCTGAAGGTATTCGAGTCAATAGTCAATAGTAAGTAGTCCATAGCGGCGCCCGATAAGGGGAGTGATGCTTCCTTTATCGGGCGCGATTTTTTAACGCTCCGCGAAGGGGAGCGGGTGTTCAGGTCACCTCATCCACCGCTGACGCGGTCCCCCTTCCCCTCGAGGGGAAGGCTTAAGC
>CAVIKW010000144.1:0-4705 GCA_963643375.1 Flexilinea sp.
GTCGGCCTGATTATCGAAAGGAATAAATAAAGCTTATGGACCTTGTATCATTTGACTTTATCGCGTTTGTTGCCGCTTCAATTGACTTGCGCTCCGCTTGGTGCGTCCATGAATCGGAAATACAAGAAGAGGTGTATTAGCTTATGTGCGCAGTGAAGAAACTACTGAAAGCCGTGATTTTCTCGGCACTTGCTGTGCTGATGCTTCGCGGCATTCAGACGGTGTTTTATGCCGCAGATGATCGATCTTTTCATTCTATCGCGGGTTTCTATCAAGAGCCTGAAAACAGTCTGGATGCAGTTTTTATTGGCGCGAGCAACACTTTTGAATTCTTTCAGCCGCCGCTTGCCTGGGAAGATCACGGGATTGCTGTTTATAACTACACGGCGCCCGCTATGCCCGTGCAAGGGCTGAAATATGTGATGAAGGAAGTTCATCAAAAGCAGCCTGACGCCCTGCTCATAGTCAACCTCAATAAAATAAAGAATGACGAATTTAAATACGCGGCGCTTCATTACTTCGTTGACTTTATTCCCCTTTCGAAAAATAAAGTCGCGTTGATTCGCGAACTTGCGCCGTCCGTGGGTATTGAGAGCTTTTGGGATCAATTTGAATTCTGTTTCCCGATCATACGTTTTCACAGCCGTTGGCCGGAATTGAGTTCGGATGAGTTTTACCGTGTGCCGACCGGCAAGGGAGCGTCCTCCGATTATGCGTTTATCAATGACATCGCGGATTATACAGGCCTTTATCAGACTTCTGAACAGCGCAATACGCTCTCAACCGAGCAGGAAGCTGTCATAAATGACATACTGGCGTTTAGTGCAGAAAACCCGGATGCAAAGGTGCTTTTTGTCTTCGTCCCGCAGATTCAATCCAATGCCGAAATCATTGGACAGTATAACGCGATTGTGGATCGCCTTACAGAAGCCGGGTTGGATGTTCTAAACGCTTTCACCGCCATTGACGAAATCGACGTTGACCTACGCGGCGATTTTTTTGATGGGAACCATTTTAATGTCCACGGTTCGCTGAAGTTTACCGAGTATTTCGCGAATTACCTGATTGAACATTACGGCTTCACGGATAAACGCGGAGACCCCGTTTACGCGTCCTGGGATGACGCCGCGGAACGCTACGCCGCTGTCATCGGGACCGGTGCGCTTGATTATGAACGAGCACACGCCGTGATGGATTATACCCTCGGCTTTCCTAAGTTGACCGGCTGCGAAGCCTACGGCACCGATATCACCGTGACCTGGGAGCCGGTTGACGGCGCGGATGGATATGTCGTCTATCGCCGTCCTGAAGGCGGTGTTTGGGAACGGATCGCAGAGACCGGCGGTTCCGTCTATACGGACAGCAGCTTGGAAATCGACCGAGAATATGCCTATACCGTCATTCCGATCAAAAACACCGATGACGGACCGGTGTACGGCAGCTATAACAAAAACATTCTCTCCGCGAAGACAAGCATCCCCGCACCTGTAATGACGGAAATTTGGGAAGATGAGAACGGCATCGCCGTGAAGTGGGAAGCTTCCGCTTACGCGAAAGATTATTATGTTTACCGCCGCGAGCTTGACAGTGAAGAGTGGATTCTGATCGCGAAGAATGTGAAAACGACTTATTACACCGATCAAGGCGCGATGCCGGGTGTCTCGTATGCCTACGCGGTTGCGGCTTACACTAATGACCTTACCGGATCGCATGATCCCGTTGGCTTGATTATTAAAAGGGATAAATAAGCAACAAAATGAATACTGTGAAGAAAATTCTGAAGGCTCTGCTTTTCACGGCGCTCGCGGTGCTGATGCTGCGTTCCGTCCGGACGCTGTTTCACGGAATTGAAGTAAGACCCTACAATTCCATCGCGGGTTTTTATCAAGAACCGAAAAACAGCCTCGACGCGGTCTTTGTCGGCGGGTCCAACACGTATGAGTTCTTTCAGCCGCCTCTTGCCTGGGAAGATCACGGGATCGCGGTTTATACGCTGACAGCGCCCGGTATGCCTGTCCGAGCGCTGAAGTATATGATGAGAGAAGCATATAAAAAGCAGCCGGACGCGCTGCTGATCGTCAACCTCAATGAGATCAAAGTTGACTGGTTTACCTATGGGTATGTGCATCATCTGGCCGACAATATGCCTTTTTCCAAAAATAAGGTTGATATGGTTCGTGAACTGGCGCCGCTTGCGGGTTTTGAGAGCTTTTGGGATCAAATGGAATTCTATCTCCCGACCCTCCGCTATCACAGCCGCTGGATGGAACTGCTCTCAAGTGATTTTTACCGTCGGCCGGATGGGTTTAAAGGCGCGTCCACAGCAGATGTGTTCCTGAACAGCGGCTCGGATTTAACGACCTATTATCAGACCACCAATCAGCGCACAGCGCTCACCGCCTATCAGGAGATCGTTGTAAATGACATGATTGAGTTCTGCAACGAACACTCGGACGCGAAGGTACTTTTTGTCTTTGTCCCGCAGATTCAGTCTAACGCGAATATCATCGGACAGTACAATGAGATTACGGACCGCCTGACCGCGGCGGGGCTGGATGTTTTCAATAGCTTTTCCGATATTGAAGTGATGAATGTTGACCTGCGTGGTGATTTCTATGATGAAAACCACATGAATGTCCACGGTTCGCTGAAGTTTACCGAGTATTTCGCGAATTACCTGATTGAACATTACGGCTTCACGGATAAACGCGGAGACCCCGTTTACGCGTCCTGGGATGACGCCGCGGAACGCTACGCCGCTGTCATCGGGACCGGTGCGCTTGATTATGAACGAGCACACGCCGTGATGGATTATACCCTCGGCTTTCCTAAGTTGACCGGCTGCGAAGCCTACGGCACCGATATCACCGTGACCTGGGAGCCGGTTGACGGCGCGGATGGATATGTCGTCTATCGCCGTCCTGAAGGCGGTGTTTGGGAACGGATCGCAGAGACCGGCGGTTCCGTCTATACGGACAGCAGCTTGGAAATCGACCGAGAATATGCCTATACCGTCATTCCGATCAAAAACACCGATGACGGACCGGTGTACGGCAGCTATAACAAAAACATTCTCTCCGCGAAGACAAGCATCCCCGCACCTGTAATGACGGAAATTTGGGAAGATGAGAACGGCATCGCCGTGAAGTGGGAAGCTTCCGCTTACGCGAAAGATTATTATGTTTACCGCCGCGAGCTTGACAGTGAAGAGTGGATTCTGATCGCGAAGAATGTGAAAACGACTTATTACACCGATCAAGGCGCGATGCCGGGCGTCTCGTATGCCTACGCGGCCGCAGCCTATACCAATGACCTTACCGGAGCGCATGACCCCGTCGGCCTGATTATCGAAAGGAATAAATAAAGCTTATGGACCTTGTATCATTTGAGTTTATCGCGTTTGTCCTTGCGGCAATTCTGCTGTATTTTATCGCGCCGAAAAAGATCCGCTGGGTTATCCTGCTTGCCGCGAGCTGCGCGTATTACTGGCTCAACAGTCATTGGCTGCTGGCGGTGCTGATCGCGGCCTCGACGGTGACGTTCTTCGCCGGGCTGTGGATGGGCTCCATCAACCGAAAGGGGAAGCAGTACCTCGCCGACAACGCGGATGCGCTGGACGCTGCCGGGAAACGGGCGGTGAAGGCTTCCACGAAGCGGAAAGCGAAGGCTGTCCTTATCCCTGCCATCCTGATCGACCTGGGCATGCTGCTTTATCTCAAGTACTTCAATTTCTTCGCCGGCGCGGCGAACCGCGTGCTTCCCGGCGGACTGCAGCTGCCGACGCACAGCCTGCTCCTGCCGCTCGGCATCTCCTTTTACACCCTGCAGGCGCTGGCGTACCTCTTTGATGTCTACCGCGGAAAGATCAGCGAAGACCGGAACTATTTCAAATTTCTGCTCTTTATGTCCTGGTTCCCGCAGATCCTGCAGGGACCGATCCCGCGGCACGCGCAGCTTGCGGATCAGCTCTATGAAGGGCACGACTTCAGCTATTCCAACCTGACGTCAGGGATGCAGCTCGCCCTCTGGGGCTACATGAAGAAGATGCTCATCGCCGACCGGCTCTCTACGGTGGTCACTTACTTCTTCGACAACAGCTCCTCTTACAGCGGGTCTTTGATCTTCTTCGCGGCCGCGCTGTACGGCCTGCAGGTCTATACGGATTTCTCCGGCGGGATGGATGTCGCCCGCGGTATTTCGCAGATCTTCGGCATCAACTTAGAGTTGAACTTCAATCAGCCTTATTTCTCCTGCTCCATTGAGGAGTTTTGGCGCCGCTGGCACATTACCCTCGGCGCGTGGATGCGCGACTACGTCTTCTATCCGCTGTCCCTGAGCAAAGCCTTCGCGAACATGGGAAAGTTCTTCCGCAAGGTGTTCGGGAACTTCGCCGGGAAGCGTATGCCCGCCTTCATCGCGATGTTTATCGTGTATTTCTTCGTGGGGCTCTGGCACGGCGCGAACCTGAAGTACATCGCCTACGGCGTTTGGAACGGCTGCTTTATCGCCGGGAGCCTGCTGCTGAATGATGTTTATGAGAAGCTGCGCGGTTTCTTCGGAATCAAGCTCGAGGACACCGGCTGGAAAATCTTCCGGATGTTCCGCACCTTCGTCATCTGCTCCTTCGGCCGCTTCTTCCCCCGCGCTAATTCAACCCGTCACGCGCTGCGCATGATGAAGTCCGTCTTCACCCGCTTCTTTGACC
>CAVIKW010000145.1:0-4677 GCA_963643375.1 Flexilinea sp.
GCGTTGGCAAATGACGGACGACCAAGTCCGCATGTTGGATAACATTACCGAGATCAGAAACCCGGGAACGGACGGCGAGTCCGAATCCGCGAACCAATATTGAGGCTGTATGAAGACTTTCAAGAAATATGTACTGCCGGTCATCGGCATCATTCTGCTGGTCGGCGCTTTCGCCTGCATTCAGTACTTCATCTGGAGCGGGCTCTTCATCATGGAGTTCGACTCGGACAACGCCGAGACGCTCCTCTGGGCGGAAGCTTCCATCGAGAGCGGCTCCGCAGTCTCAAAAGAGTTCGACTACTCGAGCATTCTCATTCCGTTCGGCGGGCACCTGCTCTTCGTCCCCTTCGTCAAGCTCTTCGGCGTACGGTTAATTTCCGCACGTCTCGGCTTCACGCTGTATTCGGTCCTCTTCACCGGTCTGCTGCTTCTGCTGTTCCGCTGTCTGGACTTCGATTGGCCGGAGACGCTGACCGCCGCGGGCGGGGTGCTGCTCTTCACAATCGCCAATGAAGGGATGCGCGACATCATGTGGGCGCACTGCGTGTTCTACGGCATGGGCGTGTTTTATTCCATGCTGATCTTCGTCTGTTATACATGGTATCGAAAGCAAACCGTCCACTCCCGGCGGGTGATCGGCTTCATTATCTTCCTTTTCGCGGTGCTTTTGGGCAGCATCAACTCCGCGACGATCATCCTCTACACTGCCTTCCCCTTCCTCTGCGCTGTCACGCTGACAGCCCTGACCGATATGGAGAACGGCTTCGATTGGAAGAAACTGCGCGTCCCCGCCGCGGTCTTTGCCGTGCTCTGCCTCGGCTTCGCGCTGAATAAGCTCGTCACCGCGGGCTTCGTGACGGACTACGCGGATTCCTATCTGACCCTCGCCCCGGCTTCCGAATGGATGACGAACCTCGGCAAGGTCCCGACGCTGTGGATCGAACTGTTCACCGACCTGCCGAAGGAATCCATCCCGGCGCTCAGCGTCGATGGGATTCTGCTGGCGGTTCACATTGCCGCCGCGATGCTGGTCCTCGTGCTGTCTTTCTTCTCTTTCGGACTGTACCGCCGGTTGAGTTCCGAAACGGCGCGGCTCTTCATCATCTTCTATTGGGTTTCCGCCGCGGCGATCCTCTTCCTCTATGTTTTCGGCACGATTTCCGACTACAGCAGACGGCTGATCCCGGCCTTCATGTACTGCCTCATCGTCGACTGCGTGATCATCCGTGAGATCCTCCGCGATGTGAGCAGCGCCGCCGTCCTGCGCTTCGTAATGGGCGCCGCCGGGTGCTTCTGCGTCCTCAACGGCATTCTCAACGGCGTGAGCGAGATTCGCAAGCCCATCGACCTGAATGAATGGTACGGCGATGGAACCGTCCTCCGCACACTGCTGAATCACGGTCTGACGACGGGCTACAGCGCGAACTTCTGGTACTCGAACGCGCTGACGGTGATCACCGGCGGGCAGGTAGAATCCCGCTGGGTGCGGCTGGAGGATTACGGCGTCCACAACCCGCATTATCAGAGCGCGAACCGCTGGTACACCGACCCGCGCGAAGGGGAGCAGACCTTCGTCATCGTTCTCGAAGATCAATACGACAAACATCCCGAGCTGCGCGAAGGCGCTGTTGAGATCCTCCGCGCGTCCCAGTATTCCAAATTCGCCGATAAAGACGCGGGCTTTTATATCTACATCTACGACGAGAATCCCATCCCGCGTTTTGACGCGCAGGAAACTCAGCCGGCAGATGAAGGAAATCCGGAAACGGGAGACGGGCAATGAAAATCGCGTGGTTCTGCGTTCCCGCGTATGGGCACACAAATCCGACGCTTGCTGTCGTGAAAGAGTTGACGGACGCGGGGCATCGGGTTTTTTATTTCTCCTTTGAAATATTTCGGGAGCGAATCGAACAAGCCGGCGCGGTTTTTATCGGATGCGATGGATACGACTTCGAGATGGAAGACAAAGGGAACGCGGACCGCGTCGGCAAAGATAAAGTCTTCGCGACAGAGCTTCTCGTCTCCTCCACGCTCGCTCTTGATGAAATGACAAGCGGAAAGATCAATGAGATCAAGCCGGATCTTATCGTTTCGGATTCGATTGCTTATTGGGGCAAGCTCGCCGCCATGAAGCACAACATCCCTTATGTTTCCTCAACAACGACCCTCGCCTTCAACCGTTATTCGTCGAAATACATCAAAGAATCGCCTTGGGATATTGCCAAGATGATATTCGCCATGCCGAAAATCAACCGGCAGATTCAACGCCTGCGAGATAAGGGCTATCCTGTCAAAAGTCTGTTGGACATTGTTCAAAACGACAACGAGACGAACACCATCGTCTACACGTCCAAGTACTTCCAGCCCCGCGCCGAAACCTTCTCGGAGAAATATCACTTTATCGGGCCGTCCATCCGTCCCATTCAAGAGCCGATCGAGAAGACAGCGGAGAAAACCGTGTACATTTCACTGGGAACCGTGAACCAAAACCGGGAGTTCTGCCGAAATTGTATTCAGGCGTTGGGAAAGACGAACCTGCAAGTCATCCTCTCGATGGGAACCGACACGGAACATTTCGACGGCCTGCCGGAGAACATCCGCGTATATGAATCGGTGGATCAAATGGCGGCGTTGTCGGTTTCCGATGCCTTTATCACGCACTGCGGCATGAATTCCGTCTCCGAAGGCTTGTATTTTAATGTGCCGCTCGTATTATTCCCGCAAACGCCTGAACAAGCCGCTGTGGCAAGACGGGCCGAAGAACTCGGCGCGGGTGTCCGTCTGAAATCCATCACGGAAGCGGACATCCTGCAGGCATTGGAAAGCGTGCTGCGCGACCCGACTTACAAAGAAAACGCTGTCAGGATATCCGACAGTTTTCATGCCTGCGGAGGCGCGCGCGAAGCAAGGACCTTCTTCGAAGAGATCATCCGTCAATGAACTGAATCTTCCCTGAGAATTTATTAAGGAATTCTCCACCTTAAATCTCTTGGCACGGTTCTTGCACCTTATTCTATCGGAGAGAGAACATGAAAAGAAGCGTTGCGCTGCTATTAAGCGGCTTGGTTTTGTTATTATGCGGATGCCGGCGTTCCCAATTTAAGGACGTCGACTTTGAAGTTTATATTCCGCCCACCCTTGTCGCCACAGCTGTTAACACGCCCACCGTCAGTCCTATCACTCCAATGCCGACCTCCGCGGATTACAACTGCAGCCCGAACCTCAGCTACGTCGACGACGTCACCGTTCCCGACGGGACGACCTTCGCCCCCGGGGATGAGATTGTGAAGACCTGGGCTGTCCGCAATGACGGCGACTGTGCATGGTCCCCGAAGTATTCGCTCCGTCACACCGACGGCAGCACCTTGGGCGCCGAGTCACGTCAGGAACTGCCGTCCATCGAAGCGGGGGAGGAAGGCGAGATCACGATCGTCTTCACCGCGCCGGACACGCAGGGCAGCTACTGGTCCTCGTGGCAGGCATACGATGCGCAGGGCGAGCCATTCGGGGACGATATCTACATGGAAATCTATGTCGACCCCTACCACACCATTTCCGAAGATGGGGAAACGGACGCATATGGGCAGAACAGCTATTACTAAATTCCTCTTTGCTTTCATCGCGGCGCTGATGTTCGCGCTTCCCGCCGCCGCGCAGGACTATTCTCAGGTTCCGGAAGATTTCGACTGGAGTCCCTACATCAACGACTGGGACAATGCCTGGTACGACGATGACTGGGACAACACCAATTACCAAAATTATCAAAATCAGCCGGTCTATTACGACTGGTACGGCAATACTTACACCGTCAACCCGTACCAAGACCCGACCCCGACGCCGGATTACTCTTATTACGGTTACGGCGAAGCGGAGACCTCCGGCACCTGGAACGAAAGCCAATACAGCGGCACGGATTGGTTCTACCAGTCCAACACCGACTTCGACACCTTCGGCAGCTACGGATCGCTCCCGAAAGCGGCTTCCGTCGGCGCGTTCACAGGCTACGCGCAGAGTTACAACCTTGACTGCGAAGCCCGTTCCGCGGTAGACCTCGCCGCCTTCTTCGGGATCAACATCGCCCATTCCGAGTTCCTCGCCCGCATCCCGCTCTCCGACGACCCGAATGAGGGCTTCGTCGGCAGTTACACCGACGAACGCGGACAGATCCCGCCGAATTCCTACGGCGTATACCAGGAACCGATCGCGGAGCTGCTCCGCTCATACGGCCTGCCGGCCGTCGGTGTTGTCGGCTGGACAAGAGACGCGCTGAAGGCTCAGATTGCTTCCGGGAAGCCGGTCATGGTCTGGGTCGTGGGGAGCACCGAAGTCGGCTATTCCAAGCTCTACACCGCCGCATCCAACGGCGTAACGACTGCCGTCGCGCCGTACCAGCACACGGTGATCGTGATTGCTTACGACGAAGAAGGCGTCACGGTCCAAGACGGCGCGTATCAATACACGAGAACCTGGGGGACGTTCGACCTCTCCTGGGCGGCGCTGAATAACCGGGCAATATATGTGAATAGATAAAAAGAGACCAGAGACCAGAGACCGGAAGCGCTCGATAAGGGAAGATATGCTCCCCTTACCGAGCGCTTTATTTTCCGGCGATAATCAGTGAACAGTGGGCAGTGAACAGTGGACAGTTTCGCGCTCGAAATTCGCAGTCAAGCCCCA
>CAVIKW010000146.1:0-4628 GCA_963643375.1 Flexilinea sp.
GATCTCGGGGTCGTCCGGGTTTTCCTTGCGCTGCTTGAGCAGCTCCTGGAACTTCACGTCGTAATCTTTCTGCAGCTCGACCAGCGCGGTCACGGCGTAATGAACCACTTCGGTGTCGTTATTCGTGCGGGCCTTGGAAAGCTGCGTCACGTATTCGGAAGGGTTCGAATAAAGCGCGTCCATGATCAGGGCACGCTTTGTACTTGAGTCGTTGACGACCAGCGCTTCGGAAAGCGGAACGACGTTCTCATCTTCATCATCCGCCTGGATGGACATATTGATGTCGGTCAGAACGTCTTTCAGCATCTCACGGCTCGTTTTGCCGGAGTTGACGATAACCGCTTCGGAGATCGGGACGATGTTATCCTCCCGCTCTTCCATGTGAACGCTCCTCGCCATTTCATCCGCGGCGAGACGGCTGATGCCGAATTCGCCCTGCTTCTCCCCCAGGTGACGGTAGCGGCGGGACTGCCGCAGCGCCATGATGAAGCCGAAGATCGGCAGGAAGATCATGATGAAGATCGTGATCCCCTTGCATTTCAGCACGCCGAGCCTGTTAAATACAAAACAGAGCAGGCAGACGATCGCGTGAACGAGCAGCAGAAGCGGGACGAAGCGGTCCACTTACATCCCCTCCACGATATGATACTCGAGGCCGGTCTGCTCAAGACGCTTGGCGACAATATCGAACGCCGAGCCGGAGGTCTGCTTCAGAACGAGATAGAGATTGCCGCCGCTGCCCTGACCGAGCAGGTCGGCGCCGCGGATCTTGCCGCGCAGGGCGCGGTCCACGGTCTTCGGATCCTTGGAGTCGAAGCGCACCAAGGTATAGGTCGCCACGCCCGCCGCGGCCATCTGTTCCTGAATATCGACCAGTTCGCGGAAGGGCGCTTCGCGGTAGACGTTCGTGCCGGGGATGAAGTTCTCGTCTTCCGTCACGTCCTGATAGTCAACAGCGCGCATGAAGGAAAGTCTGACGAGGTTGCCGAGGATCTCGAACAGGTTGGAGTAATAAAGGCTCATCTGCTCGGAGTCGGCCTTCCACAAAACGATAACGACGCGGACATTCGTGCCCTGAGTCATACCGTAAGCGTACGCCGGCATACCCGCGACGAATTCCGTATTCTTCCAAAGCTTCCCCGCCTTGACGGTGTTATAAACCACGGCGTACTGCTCCATGGAAAGGGACTTCGCCAGCTCATCCATGATTTCACCGGAGCTCGCCACCAAACGCGCGAACCGCTGGTAGGAGTCCAGGGTGTAAATGGCGATGCTGTGGTTGTCGAGAATCTGTTCCATCGTCAACACGCCCTGCATGAAGATCTCGGACGGCTCCATGGAGTCGAGCTGACGGACGGCTTCGTAAATCTTGCCGAAGCTGTCTTCATAACCGAGGATCTGGCGGCGGTAGGAGCCCTTGTTCTGCACGAGGCTGTTGTATACCTGATGCAGGAAGGTGTATTTATCCCGCAGCAGCTTGTTTTCTTCCTCGACGAACTCGGCTTTGCGTTGCTGCGAGGTGTGCATGTACCCGGTAATGGCGCCCGTCATCAGGTAAATCGCGAAGGGGAACCAATACTCAATGTTATAAAAGACCATCGTCGCGGTCGTACCGGATTGAATGTAGCTGAAGAGGGTCGAGAGACTTGCCAAGATCCCCGCGAAGACGCCCATCATCGTGCCGTGGGTGGAGCCCATCAGCAGCACGTAGAAAAGGCGGATGTCGATATACTTGAAATAGGCGGAGTTGTCCTCCACGAAGAGGACATAGAGCTGCATGAGGATGAAGAAGCCGAACAGCTCGATATACTGCATCGCCCGCTTCTCAATGAAGCCCATGATCCGCTCGAAGAGGCTCAGCTTCTTCTCGCCGTGCTCGCGGGCCTGATACGCCTCATAATATGAAGGCAGGTCGCCGAGAACATTGTCAATGGGGATGAAGCCGTACTTGCGTTTCATCTCGCCGGTGTATTTCTTCACCGTCGGGATGACAGCCTTCTCGTCCCGCTCGAAAATCGTATCCGGTTTCAGTTCGGTGAGCCCGTCAACGAGCTCCTGCCAAGTGTGATTGAAGCCGGAGTTCACGTCGAACATGCCGGCCGTGTCCATGGTCTCATCCGAGGCATGGATCAGCAGGTCGACCAAGTCGTCTTTCGAGAGGAAGTCGAGCGGCGTGTTCAGATCAACGGGGACCGTGACCGCCTGCCCGGTCCGCATGCAGTCGAAGATTTTGCCGAGGGCGTTATTGTCGGTGCGCGAATCCGCGAGGTAAGGCAGACGGAGAATGACAACCTTGATGCCCGCGGCCGAAGCCATGGAATACCACATGTCTTCCAGCTGCCCGGCATAGTAGGCGTCGGTGTTATTGAAGTTCTTCCCGGTGACGAGCCCGTTCGCGTCGAACGTCGCCGTGAAGCTCTGGGAGATCATGGAGGAAAGGACGATAATTTTCGAGACACCGTGACGGTTGCAGACATCCACGACGGACTTCATCTGCTGCAGCTCGTCATGCATGTCATGGTCGCTGTCGGCGCTGCTGCCGATGAACCAGACGACATCCACGGTGTAGCCTTCGAAAAGCTGGTCGAATTTCTCCTCCATCGGGAGGATGTTGTAATGGCTGATGTTTCCGGGCTTTTGCGACAGTTCGAAGCTCAGTTCGCCGGTCACGACGACTTCATACGCGGTATGGGCAAGCTGAAGCATACCCGGCGTCAATACCTTCGTATTGCCGCAGATTAATACCGTCGAGACCTGGTTTTCAATTCTCTTCCTTGAAGCCATATGCCCTTTACTGCTTTCCTTTAAATTCGCGCCGAATCCCCCGATTGTTACGTGTACATTTCCTGCCGCGGCGCGTCTAACCCTTTCCATAGTGGCAATTATTATACTTCAACGGGCGTTTTATCCCGCCTTTTTTGGCCGAACCGCTTACATTTCAGCTCGAAACACAAACAGAACCGATGCGTGCAATACCCCGCCGATTCGGGCTTTTCGGATATAATTGGGTTCAGAAAATGAACCGGAGGAACACTCATGATCCGAAAAATCATTCACATCGACGAAAGTAAATGCACCGGCTGCGGCCTGTGCGCGGATGCCTGCCACGAAGGCGCGATTGAGATCGTCAACGGCAAGGCGAAACTCACCCGCGAGGACTTCTGCGACGGGTTCGGCGACTGCCTTCCGAACTGCCCGGAAGGCGCCATCACCTTCGAGGAACGGGAAGCGCCCGCCTACGATGCCGCCGCGGTAAAGGCCGCGCAGGCAAAGAAAGCCGCGCCGAAATCCGGCTGCCCCGGCAAACGCGTGGAGCTTTTCGAGAAACCGGTCGAGAAAAAATACGCCCCCGCGGATCCGTCGAAACCCTCATCTCAATTAGTGCAATGGCCGTGCCAAATCAAATTAATTCCGGTCGAAGCTGATTATTACCAAGGCGCGAAACTGCTGATCGCGGCCGACTGCACCGCCTTCGCCTGCGGCAGCTTCCATCAAGATTACATGCGCGGCAAGATCACCGTCATCGGCTGTCCGAAGCTTGACGCCGTGGATTACAGCGAGAAGCTGACGGAAATCATTGCCAAGAACGACATCAAGTCCGTCACCATCCTGCGGATGGAAGTCCCCTGCTGCGGCGGATTGCAGCGCGCCGCCGAGACCGCGCTCCGCAACAGCGGCAAGTTCATCCCCTGGCAGGTCGTGACCCTTTCCCGCGACGGCCGCGTTTTGGAAGAGTAAGCCATGAACGGAAAAGTCGGAGAAGTCTTCTCCATTGCCGCCGATAACGCGCCCATCCCCGGCTGCACGGTCTCGAGCGCCATTCTCGGCGGGGAGCATTACGCCGTGGTGTTCTCCCTCGCGAAGAACACCGACATCAGCGCCGAAATATTCCCTTATCACAAGCTGCTCATCGGCGCGGACGGCGTTTTTGAAGTCTATCAGCCGGACGGCACCGTTCGGGAAGTACATCCCGGCGAAGGCATCGTCGCCCCGGTCGACACCCCTGTCGGCATGCGCGCGTCCGTCCCGGCAGTCTATACAGAAATTTCTATTGGGAGGAATAATATAATGAATGAAGTAATCAACCCCGGTGAAGTCTTCAAGCTGGCGGAGCTCGTTCCGTATCAAGAAGGCAAGATCGTCAACATGGACATCGTCCACACCGACAAAATGAAGTTCGTCGTCATGGCCTTCGCTGCCGGCACCGGTCTCACCCCGCACGCCGCCCCCGGCGAAGCCCTGATCTTCGCTCTGGACGGTGAAGGCGTGATCGGTTACGAAGGGAAGGACCATCCCATCAAAGCCGGCGAACAATTCCGCTTCGCCAAAGGCGGCATGCATTCCGTAACCGCCAATGGCCCGTTCAAGATGGCGTTGTTCCTTACGCTGGAGTAAGGCAATAGGCAGTAGCGCGCCCGATAATGTGAGCCATGCTCCCGTTATCGGGCGCTTTTTTGATAGAGACCAGAGACCGGAGACCGGATAACGTAAACCAAGGCAATCGGCAATGGGAAACTTGCCTTAACTTCGACCGCGCTTAAGCCTTCCCCTCGAGGGGAAGGGGGACCGCTTCGCGGTGGATGAGGTGCGATGGACAAGAGTGCCCGCTGTTACAAGCCATGCTCCCG
>CAVIKW010000147.1:0-4598 GCA_963643375.1 Flexilinea sp.
CAAGGTCGTAGAAGGTACACACGCTCGGATCGCATTCCCGATTCATAATCGGACAGTGCTTGTATAAGTTACTCATGCTCGTGCTCCATTCCTCATCCCCTTATGGCCGCGATCCGCAGGCCGGTGTCCGAACCGCGGCCGGGGAGAAGTATTGTAAGAAATCAGACTGTTGTTGCTGGTTGTGTTTTCCGGCCTGTAAACGCAGGTCACATACCTACGACGTTTTCTTGGAGCCGGCCCCGGGCTTCTCGACCGACTCCTGATTCAGGTTAGCCATACAGGAGGTAACGTTATGAAGAAATGTCATTCCTCGCCCGGTGAACGTAGGGTATTTCCCTTACGACGTTTTCATTTAATCTGCGAGAATCTCGCACGTTCTTGCGATGCTGTCAGTCCCACTATGTATACAGAGCGATCAGCAGTAGCGCGGCCGTCATCCAGGATAGCGAGATTATCACTGCTTCCAACACGGAACCATCTCCGGACACTGCTCGGTATTATGGTGACACCTCGGCTTCAACAGCCCTTTGAACTCGGAGCATTGAGCTTCCACCGCAGCCTTTATCATGTTCGCGACCGCCTGTGTGACATTGTCCGCCTTGTTACAAAGCCGCATGCTCAAAATATTCATCAGTGCCTGCGCGTTGCAGTCAAGAATGACGGTCACCTCCGCCCCTTGTTTCCGCTCTGCTCTATCGGTCGTTCCTCTCTGTGAACTCACATACCATTCGCAACCGACTTTATGTCTGACGTAATGCATAGCGGAGTAATACGGAATCCCTTCAATCCGAATGGTGAACGGCAAGGTTCGGATCGGAGAGTGTCCCGCAATCAACATCCGGCGTTTCCAATTCTCGGACGGCTCAACGCCCACATCATCCCGCCCCTGTGTAGCTCTTGCAAGCATAAGACAGCGTGTCCAATCCTCGGCGGTTGGATAACGGAGTAAGGTGATTTTCATTCCGCCTCTTTGTCCAGCCAGCGCTCGAATTCAGCACGGCAATTCGCCTGCTCTTCCGGCGCATCACACTTCCATTGGCCTGAGTAATCTTTGTTCCAATACTCGCAGTTGAAACAATACACGCGACAGCCGCCTCGCTCTTGCGTCAAAGCCCGAAAGACGGCCTCCATCTTGTCCATGCTTTCGATAAGCTCTCTGTACTTCATTCAATCTCCTTTCTCATCCAATTTTCGAACCCCGCCCGACAGGTCTCTTCGGTTTCCGGCTCCCCGCATTTGTAGTGTCCGTATTCATCTGGTCCCCAGAATACGCAGTGCGTACAATCAGTCGCGATCCGAAAGGCCACTTCCCTTTTCGATAGCTGGCCTAACATTTGTTCGGTGGTCATTGATTGCCTCCTTGTTGTTAGCGGCTATTTTAGTAGCTGTAGCTACAGCCTTTGCTAAACCGCTGGTCTGTTCGTCTGCACTGTATTCCATCCGTTTGTATTTCACAATACCCCAACGTTTTTTAGAAGTGTTGTAACCTTTCATTCTTCTCTATCCTCATCCCGGTAACCATTCAACTGTTCATCCGTCAGCTCGCTGAGAACTTCCTTCAGCTTCAGTACATCCTTCATGCTCATGGTTACACCTTTCATCGGCTCATCCATTTGACTCCACCACCGGAGATCAATCGATTCTTTCTTACCGAACCAACTGATCTTCCGGAGGGTCAAGTAACAGATTCCGCCGGCTCTGTCATTCCGGCTGCTGATGATAGCGTAGTCATTCAGGATTTTGTAGCACTTGTCTGAGTACGCCATAGGTCATTCGCTCGGTATCAGTAAGGAAGGAAGGCCGCGTCCATCATCGCGATGATCTCCGGATCGTCAATGGAAACGTACGGACGGATCGTGTCGGATCGGTTAATAAACTCCGCGGTCTTCGCCTTGATCTCTGCTTCCGGCAGCCCGGCGAATGTCTTGATCGCGACCTGACAGAACTCAAGCGCTGCCTTCCGTCTCGGATCGGTCGTTAGGTCAACTGCCGGCGCGGTTACTGTCGGAATAGGATCGGGACCTTCCCCGGTTTCTGCTGCCATTGCGTTGATTGCTTCGGCTTCATCCTTGTAAATTTCCAGCACCTTCAGCGTGTTCCAGTTTCCCTTGTCCGGATTCTGCTTGTCTCTTGGCTTCGTGCCTTCCACCTGCTGGACCTTGATGTAGTGATCCTTGATCAGACTCATGTCGGTCTTGCCTTCGGCGTTGACGGCACCGGCTTCGCGGATGCTGGGAAGCACGATCTTCTGCCAGTCGCGGTCCCGGTGGCTGCAGCGAAGACTGACAGGATAGTTACTCTTACATCCCGACAGCAGGTCCATGGTGATTTCAACCATGATCATGCGCTCCTTGATCGGGTCGCCTTCGTTCCAGCGCACCGGCGCACCGCAGACGTTACCGGCCGCGTCCCGGGGAAACTTCCCTTCCCAGAAGCTCATCAGGCACTTGCCGTAATAGATGTTGCTGTAGGTGATCTCCTCACCGGCCAGGTTCATCAGATCGAATTCTTTCATTACATTTCCTCCATGTTGATATAATCGTCCGCGGTATAATCAAAGGCCGCGGCCACTTCAGAGTATTCTTCGCCGTTGTCAAAACGGACAGTGAATACGTACGAATCGCTCTTCCACTCACGACGGAGGAGCCGGCAAGGAATGCCGCACCACAACAAATACTGACTACTGTTTTTCATTTCCGATCTTCCTTCTTCTCGGCTCTGTCTTTATGTTCATGCTGTAGTCGAAGACAAGGCCATGTCTTACTTCCTCGATTGGTTTTCCTGTCAGGATAATGTCTACCGCTGCCGGATCATACTTGCGGATCGCCTTGAGTAATACTTCTCGGAAGGCCGTGTGGTTGATCCAGCTTGCGCGAGCCTTCTTGTCTTTCCTGCAGAGCTTAGCACCTTCCGCGTCCTTCTCACTCGTAGGTCTCACCAGTACCAGTCGGTTTCCCTCGTCAATGCCAAACCATGCATATTCCGGATTTCCGAGGAGCTTAACTGCTTCCGCCGTTAAGGCCATCTTATCTTTCGTGATAACCAATGCAGTTCCGCGCGGGTCTTTTCTGTTATCGCCGCCGGTAGATTTCTTCACTGCCTTGAACTTACTGAGGTCATACATTTTCAACCTCCGCAGCGTACAGGTTCTCGGTCGTCACCCAGTCGGTGAACAGTCCCTCGATCTCAACGAAGGCAACGTCCTGCCGATACTCGATCACGTCCGTGACTGTGAACTCCCCTTGCGGGGTATGGACAAATAGATTTATCATGAGGTCTCCTATCAGAATAATGGTTGTTGGTTTCCGGACTTACGCTTCCGGCTTCTCTACTGTGAACCTCGCGGCCCGCAGCTTGCGTGTCATCGTGACTGCTGTCAGGTGATCCTCACATCCGTAGGCCGTCTTCAGTGTGACCGAGTTGATCAGTCGCCAGCTGTACGGTGTCGGCTTCACCCACCTATAAGATACCGAGCGGTCCATCTTCTTCGTCAAGTCTTTGATGTTCATTGGCTGCCTTCCCTGATCAGATCAACCCGGCGCGGATCGCTTCTTCAACGATCGGCCGCAGCCACTGCGCGAACATGATCCCGACTTTCAGTACGGCCGTGACGATCACACCGACTGTAAACATACGGAAGATGAGATCGAATTCATCATTGAGTTCGTTGTTACGTTTCATTGTCAGCGTCCTTTCAATTCATCTTGCGTTTGGTTTCTTCAAGCTGCTTTTTGAGTTCCCAATTTCTTTCATCAAGCAGTTTGTTCACGCGTTCCAATTCCTTGATTTTTTCTTCGACTGCTTGTTCTGTCGCGATCCAGATTGTACAAATACGGCAATAAGAGCCATCTGCGCAGTCTTCAATATAGTGAACTTCTAAACTGTCGCTGCAGTCGATTATCAAACCGTGCTTGTTACCGTTTGTCATTCGATAAATGTTAGGACCGTATCTCTCGGTAAGTTCCTTGTCAAGTTCATACTCACTCGCGAAGAGTTCACGAACCTTATTCCAGGCGCCTAACTTAGTGAAGGCTGTAAGATAAGTGATGAGTTCCTGCTGTTTCTTCATTCTTCGTTCCATTCATCCTCCGGCTCATGCTCATACCCTTCGGCGTGCCAGTCCAGCAGATCGATTTGATTGGGATCCTCCTCGTCTTCGTTGTCGGCTTCCAGCATATAGACTGTTTCGGTCCAGCGGATTCGGCCATTGAAGACGTCTGCCTTCGTGAGTCCGGTCAGCTTCTTGATGCGCTCCCATTCAGTCATGACTTCATCCACGTCATTGGTGACGAGCCATTCCTGCCAAGTGCCGGCCGGGTCCGCCCAGTTTACTGTCGATTGGAAGACTTCCTGCGCGGTCCAGCGGAAGTACTTCTTGCGGAACTCTTCCGGCTTCCAGGTGGTCAGGGTTTCGTTCGTGACGGTTGAAATGATGTATCTCATTGGCGGTCTCCTATCAGTTGATTTGTTGGTTGATTCGTTCGCTCGGTATTACTGCGGATCTTCCGGATCGTAGTTGAAGAATTCCGTCCAGTCGAAGTTCAATACCTTCGCGATGCGCTTCGCGGTTTCAACGTCCGGTCTGCTTTCGCCTCTCT
>CAVIKW010000148.1:0-4594 GCA_963643375.1 Flexilinea sp.
CAAGCGCGTCCTCATCGCCGCCTCCGCCTGCGTCGCCGGCTCCGCCGAAGTCGGGGATAACGTCTGGATCGGTCCGAACGCGACGATCTCCAGTGAAGTGGCCGTCGGCGGCAATGCCCGGATCACCCTCGGCGCCGTTGTCGTCTCCGACGTACCGGCGGATACATCCGTGACCGGCAACTTCGCCCTCCCGCATGAGGTGTTCATGATGGATCACCTGCGGAAGATGCGCGGGAGTGAGTAGTCAGTAGTCAGTAGTCAATAGCGGCGCCCGATAATTGAAGCGAGTCTTCGATTATCGGGCGCTTGTGTTATTGCGGAAGTAACGCTCCGCGACAGTGAAGGTGTCCGCAGTTCACCTCATCCACCGCGGAGCGGTCCCCCTTCCCCTCAAGGGGAAGGCTTAAGCGCGGTCGAAGGTGGGCGAGACTTTCCATGTCGGGCAGCGCGGCAACGCTTCGCTCGCCGGAATTTGAACGCCCGATCCCTTTCGCGGAGCGGCCTAAGGCCTTCCCCTCGTAGGGGAAGGCATAAGCCCGCTCCGCGGGAGATGAGGTGACCTGCACACCCGCTCCCCTTCGCGGAGCGTTATTAAATTCGAAGAGTGCGGCACGCCGCACTCTTTCGATAACTCCTCACTCCTCACTCCTAACTCCTAATTTTCAGTTCAAAATGGCTCTTATGAAACTCCAGCAGCCCTTCCTTCTGCATCTTCCCCAGCTCCAGGGAGAGGCCGCTCCGTTCGACGGAAAGATAGTCCGCCAGCTGCTGCCTGGAGAACGGGATGTCGAATTCGTACGTCCCGCGCCGCTGCGCTTCGGCGGAGAGATACGACATGACCTTCGCGCGCGTCGTGCGTTGGCCCATGTGCGTCAGCTTCTCGTTGAAGCGGAGGTTCTTCTCCGCCACGTCCCCGAGGAGGTTGCGGATGATCCGGTTATGATGCGCGCACGCGGACGGGCACACCGTCAGAATGCGTTTGATATTCATAAACATCGCGGTGACGGGCGTCTCCGCCATGACGTCGACGTTGAGCTTGGCCCCGGGGGCGCAGGCGAACGCGGCCGCGAAGCTCTGCCCCGGTCCCGCTTTGGAGAGAATGTTGCGGTTTCCCCAAATATCTTCCTGAATGATCAACACACTGCCCGACAGCACGATGCCGATCGACTCCACCGTGTCCCCGACGCGGAGCATGAACTCCTCCTTTTGGAATTCCTTCTTCCGCGCGTTGAGGCAGGACAGCATCGGCAGCAGTTCATTTTCGGCAATGCCTTCGAAAAGCCGAGTTGAGCGAAGAATGGATAAATATTGCTTCATAATCAATTTTTCCTTCCGTTGAATATTCTACCGACTTGTTGATTCTATTATGCTATAATCTAAATAAAAAAGCAAGGGTATAAGGCTATGAAAAGAAGAATCATCGAAATCGATCAGGATAAATGCAACGGCTGCGGCGCCTGTGCCGCGGCTTGCCACGAAGGCGCGATTGCCATGGTGGACGGCAAGGCGAAGTTGATGCGCGACGACTACTGCGACGGGTTGGGCGACTGCCTCCCCGCCTGCCCGACCGGCGCGATCTCATTCGTGGAACGCGAAGCTGCCGCCTACGATGAAAAGGCGGTCATGGAAAACAAGCAGAAGAAGATGCAGGCCCAGGGCATGCGTCTCTCCGGCGGCTGTCCCGGTACGCGGATGAAGACCATCCGCCACGAAGAGCCGACGGAAGCCGTGAACGAGCCCGTCACCAACGCCGCGCCGCGGAGCCGTCTGTCGCAGTGGCCTGTTCAGATCAAGCTCGTCCCCGTGACGGCGCCCTTCTTCGACGGCGCGAAGCTGCTCATCGCCGCGGACTGCACGGCGTACGCCTACGCCGCTTTCCACGAACGCTTCATCAAGGGGCACATCACCCTCGTCGGCTGCCCGAAGCTCGACGCGGTGGATTACTCCGAGAAGCTCACGGAAATCATCCGTAACAACGATATCAAGTCCGTGACCATCGTCCGCATGGAAGTCCCCTGCTGCGGCGGATTGGAGAACGCGGCCAAGAAGGCGCTTCAGGACAGCGGTAAATTCATCCCGTGGCAGGTGGTGACCATCTCCACGGACGGCAATATTCTTGAATAAGCAAATTGACGAGGAGTGTAAGATGGATCACAAGATGTTTTGTTTTCAGTGTGAACAGACCGCCGGATGCACGGGATGCACCGGGCTCGCGGGCGTCTGCGGGAAGTCCGCGAACGTGGCGAAACTGCAGGACGCGTTGACCGGCGCCTTGGTCGGTCTGGCCCGCGCGGCGGAGAAATCCGCGAAGGTGAACGCGTATACTTGGAAGCTGATGATCGAGGGCCTGTTCACGACCATCACGAATGTCAACTTCAACGAGAAGACCCTGCGTCAGCTGATCGACGGCGTCCATGCCGAAAAAGACCGCCTCGACACCAAGGGTGAGGATTACGACATGGAGCAGGTTTGGACCGCACAGGAAGACATCCGCAGCCTGAAGTCCCTCATTCTCTTCGGCATCCGCGGCGTGGCGGCGTACGCCCATCACGCCATGGTGTTGGGATACACCGACAGCGAAGTCAACACCTTCTTCGCCAAAGCCCTCCGCGCCATCGGTGAGGATTGGGGCATGAGTGAACTGCTCCCGATTGTGTTGGAAGTCGGTGAGAAGAACCTCAAGTGCATGGCGCTGCTGGATCAGGCCAACACCGAGACCTACGGCACCCCCATCCCCGTCACCGTTCCGCTGACCGTCGAGAAGGGCCCGTTTATCGTCATCACCGGGCATGACCTCCACGACCTCAAGCTGCTCTTAGAGCAGACCGAAGGCAAGGGCATCAATATCTACACCCACGGCGAAATGCTCCCCGCCCACGGCTATCCCGAATTGAAGAAGTACCCCCACCTCAAGGGCAACTTCGGCACCGCCTGGCAGAATCAACAGAAAGAATTCGCCGGCCTCCCCGCGCCGGTTCTCTTCACCACGAACTGCCTGATGCCGCCGAAGGCGAGCTACGCCGACCGCGTGTTCACGACCGCGGTGGTCTCCTATCCCGAAATTACGCATATCGATGACGACAAGGACTTCACGCCCGTCATCGAGAAGGCGTTGGAGCTCGGCGGTTATTCCGAAGAGAAGCACTTCACAGGCATCAACGGCGGTGCCACCGTCATGACCGGCTTCGCCCGCGGGACCGTTCTCGGCGTGGCAGATAAAGTCATCGACGCGGTGAAATCCGGTGCCATCAAGCACTTCTTCCTCGTCGCCGGCTGCGACGGCGCGCGCCCCGGCCGCAACTATTACACCGAGTTCGTCAAGCAGACCCCGGCCGACACCGTCGTCCTGACCCTCGCCTGCGGCAAGTACCGCTTCAACGACCTCGACCTCGGCACCATCGGCGGACTGCCCCGCCTGATGGACGTCGGCCAATGCAACGATGCCTACAGCGCCATCCAGATTGCCGTCGCCCTCGCGAACGCCTTCGGCTGCGGCGTCAATGACCTGCCGCTGTCCATGGTGCTCTCCTGGTACGAACAGAAGGCGGTTTGTATCCTGCTGACGCTGCTGTACCTGGGCATCAAGAACATCCGCCTCGGCCCCACGCTCCCCGCGTTCATCTCGCCTACGGTGCTGAATTACCTGGTGGAGCACTACGGAATCGCTCCCATCACCACGCCGGAAGCGGATTTGAAGGAATTGCTGGGTCAGTAAAGAAATGAATAAAAACTCCTTACCGCCGATTTGACGGTGAGGAGTTTTTTGTTTTACGTCAGTCGTTCGATTTCCGTATAACGAACCACGAACGCATCCGCGGCAAGAGTTTACCCAACAGCGTATACAACGCGTACGCCGCCAATCCCACGGCGAACGCGATCGCGGCCAAGAAGGCACTTCAGGACAGCGTGCCTCTACCCGCGCCGCGCGCAGCGCATCGATCGGGTTTGCGGTGAGGTCACTGTCATAGGGGACTGACAGGGAAACAACAAAGTCCGGCGCCTGTGTTGGCACCTCATCCACCGCGGAGCGGTCTTAAGCCTTCCCCTTTGAGGGGAAGGGGGACCACGTTAGTGGTGGATGAGGTCAAGGCTGCGTCAGCAGCCGCCCCTCAATAGGGGAAGGCTTAAGCGCGGTCTAAAATGGGGCGAGACTTTCACTGTCGGGCAGCGCGGCAACGCTTCGCTCGCCGGAATTTGAACACCCGATCCCTTTCGCGGAGCGGCCAAAGGCCTTCCCCTTGTAGGGGAAGGGGGACCGCGTTAGCGGTGGATGAGGTCTGCGATAGCAATGAGCGCTCGATATTGGAAGACCCGCCCCCCTTTAGAGCGCGTATCTGCCTTCCCCCGGTAGGGGAAGGGGGACCGCTTGCGGTGGATGAGGTGATGCGCCGCAATTGAATTCTATCTGCCTCCCCAAATTCAGCCGCCTCACGACATCGCCGTTCCCGCCGCTTTGCGGCGGTGGGGTGGGTTGGAGGGGTTCACCCCTCCGCACCAATCAAGGCGCGGACAGCGGCTTCCGACGGACAGCGTGCCTCCACCCGCGCCGCGCGCAGCGCATCGATCGGGTTTGCGGTGAGGTCACTGTCATAAG
>CAVIKW010000149.1:0-4459 GCA_963643375.1 Flexilinea sp.
CGGCGCTGACGTGATCGCTACCAGAGAAGTCGAAAAAATCTAACCCAATCCATATCGAGCAGGCTGTGAAGGAGTCCTTCGCAGCCTGTTCGTTTTTAAGCGCCCGGGAAATAAGGCAATAGGCAATAGGCAGTAGGCAATAGCGGCGCTCGCTATGCGAGCACCCGCCCCAACTTGTACCACGCTTAAGCCTTCCCCTCATAGGGGAAGGCTTAAGCGCGGTTGAAAGTGGGCTGGACTGCGAATGTCGAGCACCTCCATCCGAAAATTAAATACAAAAACCGCCTCAAGCGCGTAAACTTGAGGCGGCTTTGTTTATTCGTGGTTTTGATTACATTCTGCTCTGTACATACAGCATGTACATACCGCCGAAGTACATAATCGTCATGACAATGGAGTCAAACTCCATAATCTTGCAGCGCTTGAACTTCACGACATTCCCGAGCAGGCCCCAGGCCGTCATCATAACGCCCGCCATACCGCAGACGATGAAGGAATCCGGGACTTCGCCCAGGAAACGGCCGCCGGTGTAGACCATATCGGCGACGCCCATGCCGAACATGTTGAACATGTTCGAGCCGAACAGGTTGCCGAGCGCCATGTCCGCGGCACCGATCTTGATGGCGGAGATGGAGGTGACCATTTCAGGCAGGGAGGTGACAATCGCGACCAGGGAAGAGCCGACGAAGCTGGCTCCGAGGCCGGTGATCTCGGCGATGCGGTCGCTCGCGCGGACCATGAACGGGGAGACGACAACGAGAACAAGAGCCGCGGCAGCGAAGCCGAGGATACCGACCTTCAGGGACGGGACGTCTTCAAGTTCTTCGTCGGTCATTTCGGTGGAAATATGCTCGTGTTCGCTTTCGTTGATCTTGTAAATCGCGATGACGTACATGATCATGATGATGATGGAGTCAATGCCGACCCAGCCGATGCAGAAATTGATCTTGTTGAGGATCGAGTTCGAGACCAGGAAGAAGATCACCAGCGTCAAAATGAAAGTCGCGAAGCCGCCGGAGAGCAGATGTCTGCCGCGGGAAGTACGCAGAACGCGCTGATCCCCCGCGAGGACGTCCAGGATCACCAGAATGAACATATTGAACATGGACGAGCCGAGGAAGTTGCCGGCCGCCAGGGAGGGAGACCCCTGGGCGATGGAGTTGATGCCGGTCAGGAGTTCGGGAAGGCTCGTGGCGCCCGCGAGAAGAAGTACGCCGATGAACATACCGCCGAGGTTGGTACGGGCGGCGATGACGTCACCGTATTTCGCCAGCTGCATGGCGGCGATTACGATCAACGCAGCGGAGACAACAAAAGTAAGCCACACCCATCCGCCTTGGGTTGCGGCGATCTGTAATGATTCAAACATGGTTTATGCTTCCGGTTTGTAGTTCTTGTGAATACCGATAATATCGCAGACTTCCCAGTAAGAGAAAATACCTGTGTTCGGATTGGACAAGCTGCCGAGGAGCTCTTCGGTCTTGGCAACGCAGGCCTTGACGGTGTCAAGGGATTCAATCATGGCGATCAACGTCACGCTCTTTTCATCGTTGTTGGCGGTTGTAAAGGCATAACGGCCCGGGATACGTTTGCGTACACGGAAAGCGCCGGTTGATTCAAGAATTGTAGCGCCGCGAACACCGACGGTGTTCCAGCCATCAAGGATTAAATCCAGTTTCTTGGCGTCATTTAAGACAAACATGATGTTATACATTTAACTTTCCTCCAACTTATATTCTAATGCAATTCGGCCCGTTTGGCGAATGGATAGTTACGAAATGCACAAAAAAGAGTGGAGATAAGTGACCGGAGACCGGAGACCGGATAACGTTAATCAAGGCAATTGTCAATGCAAGACAAGCCTTAATTTATACCGCGCTTAAGCCTTCCCCTATGAGGGGCGGCTGCTGACGCAGCCTTGACCTCATCCACCGCGAAGCGGTCCCCCTTCCCCTCATAGGGGAAGGTATTAGCGCCCGATAATCGAAGACTTGCTCCAATGATCGGGCGCCGCTATTGACTATTGCCTACTGCCTATTGCCTATTGTTCAATCTTCGCCAGGAACGCGCGGGCGCGGTCGGTGGACGGGTTGTCAATGATGTCCTCCGGGCGGCCTTCTTCAACGATGACGCCGTCCGCCATGAAGATCACTTTATCCGCCACGGAGCGGGCGAACGCGATCTCGTGGGTCACAATGACCATGGTCATCTTTTCCTCGGCCAGCTGACGGATCACCTTGAGGATCTCCTTCGTCAGCTCGGGATCCAGCGCAGAGGTCGGCTCGTCGAAGAAGAGGATATCCGGCTTCATGGCGAGGGCGCGGGCGATGGAGACGCGCTGCTGCTGCCCGCCGGAAAGCTGACAGGGGTATGCGTTCTCACGGTCGGCGAGGTCCATTTTCTTGAGAAGCTCACGCGCCTCGGCGTAAACTTCGTCTTTGTTCCGCTTCTGAACGGTGATCGGCGCGTCGGTGATGTTTTTCAGCACGGTGTAGTGCGGAAAGAGGTTGAAATTCTGAAACACCAGCCCGACTTTCGAGCGGAACTTTTTCATTTCCTTTTGGGAGACGTAGACCGTCTTGCCGTCCGCGTCGTTCCAAGCGGCCTTTTCCCCTTCATAGATGATCTCGCCGCTGTCCAGCGTCTCAAGGAAGGTGGCGCAGCGGAGCAGGGTCGATTTCCCGGAACCCGACGGGCCGAGGATGGCGACGACTTCGCCCTTGTTGACCGTCAGCGTGATGTCCTTCAGCACTCCCATGCCGGGGAAGGTTTTTTTCGCGTGTTCGATTCGCAGAATTTCCATGGTTCACTCCTACATGTGGTAATAACTGAAGTGCTTCTCAATCTTCGCCATGACCCAAGCCGTGACGTAATTGAAAACGTAATAGAAGACGCCGGCGACGATGAACGGGACCATGGTCTTCTGCGCGGCGGCGATGGACTTCGCGATGGTGAACATCTCCGCGACGGCAACCGTGAACGCCATCGAGGTATCCTTGATCAGGGTGATGACTTCGTTCGTGATGGAAGGGAGGATGACCTTGATGATCTGCGGCAGAATGATCCGCGTGAAAGTCTGCGTCCGGCTGTAACCGAGCAGCTCGGCCGCCTCAAACTGTCCCTTCGGAATGGAGTCGTACCCGCCGCGGTAGATTTCCGCGAAGTAGGCGGCGTAGTTGATCACGAAGGCGAGAATTACGGCGTAGAAGCGGTAGCCCGTGCTCAGCGGGATGCGGAAGAAGTAATAAGGCCCGAAATAGACGACCAGAATCTGGAGCATCAGCGGTGTGCCGCGCATGATTGAGATGTAAACGCCCGTGATGCCGCTGAGGAGCTTGTTCTTGGACTGACGTCCGAACATGACCAAAAATCCCAACGGCAGGGAGAAGATAAGCGTCAGGAAAAAGATTGAGCAGCTGACGCCCAGCCCGCCCCACAACTGCTTGATGATGACTTCGAGTTTCATTGATACGTCCTTTTCTTACCCATCGTTCGAGGGCAGCTTCACGGCCGCCCCCGAACTTCATTCAAAGGATAAAGTTGATTTTCGTGTGAATTACTTGCCGATGATGCAGGTGTCCATGCCGTCGAACCACTTCGCGGAGATCTCGGCGCAGGTGCCGTCGGCAGTCATCTCTTCGAGGGTCTTCTGAACGGTGTCGCGGAGCTCGGTGTTGCCGAGTTTGAAAGCGACAGCGTACTGTTCCGGGGCAAGCTCTTCGTCGAGGATACGGAAGGCGCCTTCGTTGGACTCCATCGCGCTGACGACCACGTCGTAGTCACCGGCAACCGCGTCCGCGCCGCCCGCTTCCAGGTCCATGAAGGCGGTCGTGTACATCGGCTCGGTCAGGAGGGTAGCGAAAGTCGCGGTCAGATCGGCGAAGTCTTCGGAGTTCAGCAGATCGTAGGCGGAGGAGTCGGCCTGGGTGATGACAACCTTGCCGGCGAGGTCCTCAAGGGACTGAATGTCGGAGTCGGCGCGGACAGCGATGACCTGACCGGCATCCTTGTAGGCGTCCGTCCATTCATACAGGTCGAGACGGGCTTCGCTCTTGGTGAAACCGTTCCAAATGCAGGTGATGGTGCCGGAGTCGAGTTCGTTGTCCTTGGCGTCCCAGTCGATCGGCTGCAGAACCAGTTCCCAACCGTTGCGTTCGCAGACTTCGGCCGCGAGGTCGATATCATAACCGACGTACTCGCCGTTCTCGTCAATAAATCCGTAAGGCTCGAACCCGGGGTCGAAGCCGAGTACGAATTGCTCGGCGGCCTGGGCGGATACAGCGAACATCAGAACAAATACGACAGACAGGATGATGGATAAAGACTTTTTCATAATATTTCAACCTCAAATATTTTAGATTTCGATTCAAAATTGCTTTTGATGTTCAGTATGATAGCACTATATCATAATAAAGTAAAGGAATTTTGAGAATTTGTGACAAATGAATTTAAAGGCAGT
>CAVIKW010000150.1:0-4415 GCA_963643375.1 Flexilinea sp.
AGCGGTCCCCCTTCCCCTCAAGGGGAAGGCCTTAACGCGCTCGAGAAAGGGGTTTTGACTCCTCAAATCGAGCGCGCTATGTTATCCGGTCTCTGGTCTCCGGTCTCTCTTAAACAACAGCGCCCGATATTTGAATATATCTTCAAATATCGGGCGTTCCGGTCACTGGTCTCTGGTCACTTTCTTCTTCCTCCCCGTGATATAAATCCCGAGGAAGATCAGGGCGAGGCCGAGCCAGACGGTGAGCTGCGGGCGCTCGTGAAGAACAGCCGCGGAGAAGAGAATGCCGAGCGGCGTGTCGGGATAGAGCAGGACTTCCGCTTCGCCGGCGGGGATCATCTTCAGCACGATGCCGAAGAGCGAGAACGCCAGCACCGTCGGAATGGTGCCGAGGTAGACGATCGCGAAGATGGATTCCGTCGAAGCGGTCCCGAGTTCGCGGACGGCCTGCGGGGCGGAGTAGAGCATCATCAGCGTGGCGGTCCAAATGGCGTAGGCCATCATCGAGAACGGCGAATATTTCTCCAGCAGGTGTTTATGAATGATAATGGCCACCGCGGAGCCGACCACCGGCCCGAGCATCCACAGGTAGCCGAGGCCCGGTTCCAGCTTCCCGAAGCCGTCCCCGGCGACGATCCAAATCACGCCGGCACAGGCAACGAAGAGGCCGATCCATGAGTTCCGCGGCATCTTTTCGTGCAGGATCCAAGCCGCGAGAAAGGCAACGAGGATCGGCACGAACGCCAGCAGGACGGAGATCATCCCCGCGGGCAGAGTCTGCTGGGCGTGGGCGATGGTGATGTTGTAAAGAACGAAGTCGAAGAAGGCGTACCCGATGATTTCGGGGACGTCCCTGAGCGCCGGCAGCGGCATGCGGATGAAGAGAGCGATAATGAGAAAGACGAGCGAGGCGGAGAAGTAGCGCAGGAACGTCAGCACGGACGGCGAGAAACTGCGCAATGCCAGCGCGGTGGCGGTGTGCGGGGTGGACCAGCACAGGATGCAGACCAGGCTGAGACCGAGGATCTTCCATTTATCTTCGGCGGTATGGTCTTTGAACGGACGGAGTTTGCTCATGAGTAAATTCCTTTGTGCGAATCATTGAATATTTGGCTCGGTGCTTCCGGAGGGTTCGCTCCGCAAGGGGAATTTATACAGTTCCTTTACAGCAAACAAAAAACTCAAGCCTTCCGGTTTGAGTTTTCAGCGGGAATGACGGGGTTCGAACCCGCGATCTCGGCCTTGACAGGGCCGCATGTTAGCCGCTACACCACATCCCCATTCCGTCTCACGAACTTTCATCCGCTCAACAGTTTCAATTATACGCGCGAACAACAATCTGTCAAGCAATTCGCCGTTTTCAATTACTCAATCGGCTCCCACTGGTAGACGGGGCCGCCGTGGCGCTTGGCCTTCTTCGCGAGGTCGGCGAAATACATCCCCGTATGAACGCCCGCGGTGCCGTCGGTGAAGGTACATTCGTCTTGGATGAACTTGACGCGTTCCTCGTGATCGGTCTCCGGATGGGTCAGGTAGAGGTTCAGGGTGTCGCGGAGCTCGTCGATGTTATAGATCACGCGGCCGGCCTTGGCGGCGCGGTAGCGTTCGTGGGTCGGCCATTCGCCGATCTCGGAGAGCGACAGGCAGAATTTCTCCGGCTTGTTCCAGCCGCCGGGGGCGTCAATGCACACGGCCACGATCGGGCGGTCGTGAATGGCGGTCTCGACGACCATGGTGGAGTACACGGTCAGGAAGACGTCCGACCACGCCATCATGGAGTCCTTCTCCGGCATGTCCTCGCCGGAATAGAAGCCGAGATCCCCGCCGAGCGCGACCGGCTCGATGAGGTGGACGTACGGCTTGTCCTTGATGAGGGCGCGGATTTTTTCGGTCTCGGTCTCGAAGAGGGAGCCCTTGACGAAGTGATTCGGATGCAGGCGGATGATGAGCTGGCACGGCTCGGCGAGCTGATCCTCGGAGACGAGCTTGACCAGGGCTTCAATGTCCTGGTAGTTCGGCGAGAAGGTGATGAAGCTGCAGGCGAAGGAGAGCAGCTTGCGGTTCGGGTCGAGGTCATGGAGCTTGAAATACTCCTCGCGGCTCATGCGCCAGGTCTTGCGGAAATAACCGTCGTAGGTCGGGATGCCGCCGATGTTCACGCGCTCGGGAAGCCAATCCGCGCCGTCCACGAGTTCGCGTTTCTGTTCGCCGGACCAGCAGTTCGCCCACTGCATCGGGGCGCCGGGCAGGCGGTAGGAGGACGGATTGTCCCAGCCGATGACCGCAAGGCAGGTTTCAACGCCGCGGGCAGCCGCTTCGCGCAGCAGATAGCGGTCGAGGCGCCATCCCGCTGTGGAGGCGATGACGAGGTCGGGGTCGTACTTCTCGAAGAGGTCGCCGTAGATGTCGGAGACCCACTTCATCTGGCTCTTGACCAGCTTCTTGCGTTCATCGACGGAGCGGCGCAGTTTGCGGACCTTGTGCTTGATGAGCGGCATGATGAGCTTGCCGGAGCGGGAAGTCTCATGCTGCATCTGGCGAAGGTGGCAGTCGATGGCGGTGGTATTGACCTTGTCCGAGCCGCCCATCCAACGCAGGAAGTGGGTCCAATACTGCTGCCGGTAGTCGACGGAGTTGAAATACCGCTTGGCCTTGTCCAGGCGCAGCCCCTCGACGTAGAGATTCTCCTGCCCGAACTTCTCGCGCACTTTATCCGTCACGCCGTCATCGGTGAGGATGACGACCTTGATTCCCTGTTCCAGCATGGTTTTGACGACATCCGTCTGAAGAAAGTAGACGATCGCCAGTCCGTGGTCCGCGCTGATCATTACGCATCGCTGTTTTTCGTTCTGTTCCATGTCAATGCTCCGTTCTCAAATTCATACACCATAATCATAACATATTTAGGCGCGCGGGGAGAGGAGATAGGAGGGCGGAGTTTTCCCGGCGCTCACATCCCGCCGCGCCCGGCTTGAATTTTTCGGCGATGTACGTATAATACAGAGGGAGAAATCAAAAGCCGCTTCGGCGGCAGGAAAGGAGTTCATATGGTTAAATTAGTGAATCTAACAAACGAACAGATTGTGTCTGTCTACAATGAACATATGATCGAGGATTTCCCGCCGGATGAATTGAAATCGCTTGAGCAAATTCAAGGCGCGCTGGAGCTCGGCCGTTATGCCTGTTACGGACTTTACGCGGACGGCGAGCTCGCCGGTTACGTCTTCCTTGAACGGCTCAATAACGATTATCTGGTTGACTATATCGCGACATTCCCGCAGAAGCGCAACGGGGGACTCGGTACGGAGCTGCTCGCCATTCTCAGGGATGCGCTCAAGGATTCCGACAGCGTGATCGGTGAAGTGGAAGACCCCGCGTTCGCCGCGACGGAAGAGGAGGCGCTCAAGGATTCCGACAGCGTGATCGGCGAAGTGGAAGACCCCGAGTTCGCCGCGACGGAAGAGGAACGTTCGCTGCAGACGCGCCGCCTCGGGTTCTACCTGCGCAACGGCATTCTCGACACCGGCGTGCGTGCTGTCTGCTTCGGCGTGCATTACAGAATTCTGACTTTCCCGACCAAGAAGCAGCATTCGATGGATGAGATTCGGGAGCTTTACAAGATGCAGTACGGGAATTTCCATTCGAAGGAAATTTGCGATCGATATATTCAGGTATGACACAAACAAAACAGCCGCGGACCGCGGCTGTTTTGTTTTCCGACGGCCGGCGTGCCCGCGTGTCAGCGCACCACGCTTCGCGAAGGGGAGCGTGTGTTCTGGTCACCTCATCCACCGCGGAGCGGTCCCCCTGCCCCTCGAGGGGAAGGACAAAACACGCGGAAAAGTGGGCATGACTTCGAGTATCGGGCGGTTGCGGCTATCGCAGACCTCATCCACCGCTAACGCGGTCCCCCTTCTCCTACAAGGAGAAGGCCTTAGGCCGCTCCGCGTGGGGATTACGTCTTTCCATATCGCAGCGAGCGAAGTGTTGCCGCGCTGCCGGAGATTTGAAGGCACGCCCCCTTTTTCGAGCGCGTATCTGCCTTCCCCTTGAGGGGAAGGGGGCCCGCTTGCGGGGGATGAGGTGAACTGCGGACCCGCTCCCCTTCGCGGAGCGTCATGAAATGCGGCATGAATGCCCGCCCGGGGACGGATGCCGGCCGTCCTCTGGGGTGGGTTGGAGGGGTTCACCCCTCCGCACAATTAACGGCGCGGACAGAGCGGCTTCCGACGGACGATAGGCCTTCACCCGCGCCGCGCCGTAGGCGCAAGGCTCAGGTTTGCGGTGTGGTCATGGTACGAATCGAAGGGCAGGGAAATTGAGGCGCAGAACGCTTCGCGACAGGGAGCGGGGCTGCGGGTCACCTCATCCACCGCGGAGCGGTCCCCCTTCCCCTCGAGGGGAAGGCTTAAGCG
>CAVIKW010000151.1:0-4393 GCA_963643375.1 Flexilinea sp.
CCGCTAACGCGGTCCCCCTTCTCCTACAAGGAGAAGGCCTTAACGCCGCTTCGCGTGGGGAGCGGGCCTTTCCGATTGCGGCGAGCGATGCGTTGCCGTTCTGCCTGACATTTGAAGGCTCGCCCACTTTTACGAGCGTAATCTACCTTCCCCTATGAGGGGAAGGGGGACCGCTTCGCGGTGGATGAGGTCTGCGATCGCCGGGCGCGTTCGATATGGAAGCAGGCTTTCGATTATGGTCTCCGGTCTCTTTCCAACTCCTCCCTTTCAATAACAAAACCCCTGAAAATCACATAGAACACCCCCGATTTTGATATTGTTAAGATACACAGTTCCCACGCGGTTTTAAATGAAAAAGGTCTCCGACTGAGCGGAGACCATTTCTCTGAAAGTTTATTTTCTGCTTCGGGATAAACCGTCACTCAGAAAATTACCGGAAAGACTCAAGTTGTTTTCCCCCTACTAACCTGACATACACATTCCGTTTTTCAATTTACTTGTATTATATGACACCCGCAAAAAAAGTCAAGGGATTTTGTGACGCAGTGTTACAGTTCTTATAAAACTCATATGTTTATCACAGGAACTGTGTCTCAAAACCTGAAAAATCAAGACACTTCGGGAATAATTTGACAAACACCGCCGGTGGGTGTACAATGCTTCGTGTTCGAAGGGGTGCCGGCTGAAGCCGGCTGAGATAAACCCTGGTACCTGATCCGGGTAATGCCGGCGTAGGAATGCGATCCGATATATGCGTCACCGTCAAACCGCATCCTTACGTGATGCGGTTTTTTATTTTAATTGCAAAGAGGGACGGGACTTGAATCCGAAAATCAAAAAAATTCTGCCTTGGGCTGTGTTCGCGGCGGCAATCGCGATCTGGGAGCTCTGCGTCCGCGCGTTTCATATCAGCCTGTACATCCTGCCCGCGCCGACGAAGATCATCCGCGCGATGATCGAGAACGCCGGCGTCCTCTGGAAACATTCCCTCGTCACCCTGTCGGAGGCATTGATCGGCCTCGCCATCTCAACCTTCCTCGCCATCCTGCTCGCGGTCATCATGGACCTCTCCGGGACGGTGAAGACCTGCGTCTATCCGTTCCTGATCGTGACGCAGACGGTGCCGGTGATGGTTCTCGGCCCGCTCTTCTCCATCTGGCTGGGGTTCGGACTCGCGCCGAAGGTGCTCATCGTCATCTTCATGTGCTTCTTCCCCATTGCCGTTTCCTTCACAGACGCGCTCGGCCAGGTGGACGTGCAGCAGATCAACCTCCTGCGAAGCTTCGGCGCCTCCAAATGGCAGATTTACTCCATGGTGAAGATCCCCGCCGGCGCGATTGCGCTCTTCTCCGGGCTGAAAGTCTCCGCCACGTACTGCATGGGCGGCGCGATTGTCGGCGAATGGCTCTCGTCGTCCGCGGGGCTCGGGTATTATATGCTACGGGTCAAGAACGGCTACATGCTGGATAAGGTGTTCGCGACGGTGGTTGTCATTATCCTCTGGAGCATCCTGCTGAGCGCCGCCGTGAGCGCGATTCAAAATATGGTATTTCCTCATCTGCGCCGCAAGGCCCACGAATGAGATTCACGATTTTAGGAGAAAAATGATGAATAAAAAGTTTCTGTTTGTGATTTGTATGCTTTTCGCCGTACTGATGCTGGCCGCCTGCGGTTCGAATCAGTCCGCCGAACCCACCGCGGAACCGTCCGCCGACCTCAAGAAGGTCACGTTGATGCTTGACTACACCCCGAACACCAACCACACCGGTTTCTATGTTGCGCAGTCCCTCGGCTATTATACCGAAGCGGGTCTGGACGTTGAGATCATTGAACCGGGCGATAACGCCACCGCGACCATGGTTGCCGCCGGGAAGGCCGACTTCGGCGTCTCTTATCAGGAAGACACGACTTACGCCCTGACCGCGGAGGAACCGCTCCCGATCAAGGCCATCGCCGCGATCATTCAGCACAACACCTCCGGCTTCGTCTCCCTCAAGGATGCGGACATCAACAGCCCGAAGGACTTCGAAGGCAAGACTTACGCCGGCTGGGGCGCTCCCTCCGAGGAAGCGGTCATCAAGGCCGTCATGCAGGCGGACGGGGGCGACTTCTCAAAACTGACGATTGTCGGCGCGGACGGCTCCGGTTTCGCGTCCCTCTCCGCTGACGCGGACGCGGGCAAGGTCAACATTCAGTGGGAGTTCTACGGCTGGGCTGTTACCCGCGGCCTGATGGACGGCTACGACCTGAATTACCTGCCGTGCACGGAGCTCGACGAACGCCTGGATTACTACACTCCGTTGATCATCACCAACAACGACCTCATCGCCTCCGATCCGGAGATGATCAAGGCCTTCATGGACGCGACCAAGAAGGGGTACGAATACGCCATCGCCAACCCGGATGAAGCGGCGAAGATCCTGCACGATACCGCCCTGCCGGACACCGACATGGAGTTCCTGACCAAGTCCCAGGAATACCTCAGCGGCGAATACGCCAAGGACGCGGAATCCTGGGGCGTGATGACCGACAAGGTTTGGGATAATTACACCAACTTCATGTTGGAATACGGCCTGATCGACCACACCATCCCGGCTTCCGATCAGTACACCAACGAGTTCGTGAAATAAATGATGAAGCTGCGCGTCGAGGATCTGTCTCTCTCATATGAAGGGAAGCCGGTGCTGAGCGGCGTGTCTTATGGCGTTGAGGAAGGTGAATTCGTCACCTTCCTCGGCCCATCCGGCTGCGGCAAGTCCACCATGCTGAATATCCTCGCCGGCTTGTGGAAAGCCGACGAAGGCAAGGTATTCGTGGATGACAAAGCCGTGAACGGCGTCACCGATCACTTCGCCTACATGCCGCAGAGCGACCTTCTGCTGCCGTGGAAGACGATCCTCGAGAACGTCACGCTGTACGGCGCGCTCCATCACGACCGAAAGCATGCCGAGGAGGAGGCGTTGAAGGAATTCCCCCGCTTCGGCCTGGAGGGCTACGAGAACGCCTACCCCGCGGAGCTCTCCGGCGGGATGCGGCAGCGGGCGGCCTTCCTGCGGACGGCGCTGTGCTCCGCGGATATCATGCTGCTGGACGAGCCGTTCGGGGCGCTGGATGTCATCACCCGCGAGGATATGCAGGATTGGCTGCTGAAGCTCCGCTCGAATCTCAACCGCACCACGATCCTCGTCACGCATGACGTCGACGAGGCGCTTTACCTCTCCGACCGCATCCTCATTCTCTCGCACAATCCGGCGAGGATCGCGCGGGAGATTGACCTTCGCGGGGTGGCGAAGAGCCGCGAGTGGCTTTACAACCAAATCGCCCTGCGCCGTGAGATTTACGCCCTGCTGCGGAGTTGATCCATGCACGACGCGCATTTCCACCTATCCGACGCGCTGTATGAGATACTGCGGACGACGCGGATGCCGGGCATTGCCAACGCCGCCTCCGCGGAGGAGTTCGCCCGCCTCAGCGAATTGAGCCGCGGCGCCGCGTTCACGGTCTCCGCCGGCATTCATCCCTGGTACGCGGACCGCGTGACCTTCGATGAATTCCTGCCGACGTTGGAACAGGCGGATGTCATCGGAGAGATCGGCCTCGACAATATCTGGTGCGAGACGGATAAGACGATCCAGCGCGAACGCTTTCTCCGACAGCTGGAATACGCCTCGGAGAAGGGAAAGCCGGTCGTCTGCCATACCAAAGCGGCGGAAGCGGAGTGCGCCGAGCTGATTGCCCGCTTCCCCAATACCTACCTCATCCATTGGTATTCCTGCCTCGAGCACCTTGATACCTTCATCGGCCTCGGCTGTTACTTCTCAATCGGCCCCTCCGTCGGGATCGATCCCGCGGTGACGCGGACGGCCGAACGCGTGCCGCTCGACCGCCTGCTCTTCGAGTCCGACGGGATTGACGCGATCGCCTGGGCGTTCGATACGGACGCGCCGGCGGTCGACTACGCGGGGACGATGGAACGAACACTGCGGGTCACGGCCGAGCTTCGCGGACTCGGGGTGGGGGAGTTGGAATCCCTGACGGACGCGAATCTGCGCCGATTCCTTTCGGTGAAAGGTGCATGATTTTCCCGCGGCGGGTGTTTTTGCTGGTAAAATAGTTTCTGTTTGGAGAGATGCCGGAGTGGTTGAACGGGGCGGTCTCGAAAACCGCTATAGGGCCTGTCCCTATCGAGGGTTCGAATCCCTCTCTCTCCGCTGAAAAAGGACGCGATTCATCGCGTCCTTTTTGGTTTGCGGGGGGCGAGAGGCAATAGTCAGTAGTCAATAGTCAATAGCGGCGCCCGATATGGGAGAGCATTCTTCCATATCGGGCGCGTTTTTTAAACGCTCCGCGAAGGGGAGCGGGTGTGCTGTTCACCTCATCCACCGCGGAGCGG
>CAVIKW010000152.1:0-4362 GCA_963643375.1 Flexilinea sp.
TCCCACAGCCAATCCTCCGACGGCGGCAATGCCGAGACGCTGAATGTAGCGAAGTTTGAGTGTAAGGAGTGAGGCAATAGGCAGTAGGCAATAGGCAATAGCAGCGCCCGATACCGGAAGCAACCCTTCCCTTATCGGGTGCTGTTTTTCAGAGTGGACAGTGGACAGTGAACAGAGGCGCTCGATAAGGGCAGATGCGCTCCCCTTATCGAGCGCATTTAAGCCTTCCCCTTGAGGGGAAGGGGGACCACGTAAGTGGTGGATGAGGTGACCCGCGGACGCCTCCACTGTCGCGGAGCGTGCAACTCCTAACTCCACTCTGCCGCGGCGCGGCCGCGGTGAATTTCCCTCTTGACGGATTCGCGGAAGCTTTGTTATACTTTATTTGTAGCACTTAACAATTGTTCAACATATCGCACGGCGGGAAGACTTGACAGCAATCCGATTCTTTTAACCTGTCAACTCTTACCCCGTGAACCGTTTTAAAAAAACAACCCGCCGAAAACAAGGAGCCCGGTTTCTTGTTTTCTGTTTTCTTTTCACACACCGAAGCGCGGCCGCCGGGAGGGGCCCTCGCGTATGCAAAAAAATCTCAACCAAAAGCTGAAGCTCGCGGTTTTCTTAATCTTCTTCCTTCTAATCGCCGGCGTGACCTATTTTGGGTTGGCGGGCGCAGTCCGGATCAATCGCCAGAATTACGATTACATCAAGTCCATGGCGAATGAAGAGTCCGTCGCCCTCCACAACGCCATCGACTCCGGGTTGAAGACGATCCGCGGATACGCGGACGCCAAAGGGGAAGGGCTGGATATCTCCGCCTATACGGAGTATATGCCGCTCGACCGTACTTTTTACGTCAGCAACGGCAGCGAGCTCGCCCTCGAACTCCAAGACATGGACCTGATCAAATACGGGATGCAGGGCAAATCCGGCATCGAGGTCGATTTCGCCAAAATACTCGGCGATGAGGTGACGCTGGTCTTTTATGCCCCGGTAACGCGGGGCGGCCACGTCATCGGCGTGTTCGTTGGACAGCTGATTCAAAGCACGATGCAAAAGCTGCTGTGGACGGACTGCTACGGAACGCCGGCGCGCTCGGCTTTGGCGACTTCCACCGGCGACATTATATTCACGGGCGCCGGGCAGGAAGTTTATATCGGGCAGAACCTTTTCCGCGATTACTTTGAGGGGAAGCAGCTGATTTCCGCGTCCCTTGATAACCTGAGTGATGAGGAATTGACTTTTAAAAGCCTTTCCGGCGCCATGTATAACCACGGCGACTTCGCGTTCACATCCGTCAATGACGGAGTTTACGAGACGACCTATGTCAAGTCCCTCGACAGCGGCGGTTTAGCCGTCGTTGAGACATTCCCCCCGGAGGTCTCGGCGCGAATGACCGGGCAGCAGATCAAAGGCGCGGTCATCGTGGATGTCATCCTTGTGCTGCTGATGCTTTTCTTCGTGGGCCCGTTGGTTCAGAAGTACGCGCGCTACCGCAAGGTGCAGTATGAAGCCATGAAGGCGGAGGCTGCCAACAGCGCGAAGTCGGCGTTCCTCTCCAAAATGAGCCACGATATGCGGACGCCGCTGAACGGCATTCTCGGCATGGCGGACATCGCCCTGCGGAACAGCGGCGACGCGGAGAAAACCCGCGACTGTCTGAAGAAGATCAAATCCTCCGGCCACTATCTGCTCAGCCTGATCAATGAAGTCCTGGACCTCAACACGATTGAGGCGGGCAGGATGGATTTGGTTGAATCCGAAGTCAACCTGGTCGACCTGCTGGAGGATGTGAAAATCCTTGTCGGCAACCTGCTCGCGGGCAAAGATTTGACGTTCTCCGTTGACAATCAATTGACGCACGCGGATGTACTCGCCGATTCCACGGCGCTTGAGAAAATCGCGGTCAACCTGCTCTCCAACGCGGTGAAATATACCCCCGCCGGCGGAGCGATCAGCTTCACGTGCCGCGACGAGGCATCCTCGGATCCCGAATACAGATGGTATTACATCACCGTAAAGGATAACGGCATCGGCATGAGCAAGGCGTTCATGGAGAAGATGTTCAATCCCTACGAACGGGAAGCCGATGTCCGCGCCGCCAAGCTGCAGGGAACCGGCCTCGGCCTTTCGATTGTCAAGGCGCTCACGGAGCAGATGCACGGCGGGATCTCCGTCGAGAGTGAGGAAGGCAAAGGCTCCGCCTTCACGGTCAAGCTGCTGCTGCGCCCGATGACGAAGAAAGCCGAGACGAAATCGAGTGAGGCGGCTCTTGAGCTTGACGCCGTGGACTGCTCCGCCTTCCGCTGCCTGCTGGTTGAGGACAATGAGCTGAACATTGAGATCGCGAAGACGCTGCTCTCGCTCAGCGGGATCACGGTCGAGACCGCGGTAAACGGACAGGAAGCCGTGAATATTTTCGCCGATCGTCCCGAAAACTATTACGACATCATCTTCATGGATATCCAAATGCCGTTGATGGACGGCTATCAGGCGGCGCAGAAGATCCGCGCCATGGAGCGGCCCGACGCCGCGTCGGTTCCCATCATCGCCATGACGGCGAACGCGTACGATACGGATGTGAAACACGCGCTCGAGGCCGGCATGAACGAGCATATCGCGAAGCCGATTGAGCAGCATAAGCTCACTGCCGCGCTCTGCAAGTACCTGGAGGTAACACCGAAATGAGAATGAGAGTGAAAGCGGTCTTGATCACGGTTTTGTTCGCCGTTCTCCTCACGGGGTGCTCCGCGCTGCGGAAATTGGACTTCACCGATGCCGAACAGGACACGAAGAGCCGGTTGGTGACAGCGTCCGTGCTTTCGGAAGAGGAGCTTTACGCCCGCGCGAAGGAAGAGCTGAAGCATTCCGAGATGCATGTGTATTCCTCCACGACGATCACGGAGGATGTCGTTGAGAACTTCATGAAGGAGTACCCCGACCTCGCCGGGAAAGTCGTCTACAATGATATGGGCGACGAAAGCGAATATCCGCGGTTGGTGAAGGAGATTGAAAACGGCGCGGGCGGGATTGACCTTTTGATCTCCCATTCGGACCTGGTCAATGAACTCACCGCCTCCGGAAACGCCTACAACTATTTCCCGCAGGTGTATGAGGACGAGATCGCCCCCGCTTACCGAATGCCGACAGCGTTCATGTACAGCTCGACGCTGTTTATGTATAACGCGTCGAACGGCCCGGTGGAACTTACGAATGTCTGGGCGTTGACGGAACCCGAGTGGGCCGGGAAAATCATAATGAAGAATCCCAAGGCCGAGCAGGTCAACAAGAACTTCTTCTTTATGCTGACAAGCCCGCAATGGATCGAACGTCTGAAGACGGCTTATCTTAATTATTACGGGAAAGCGTGGACGAGCAAAGTCTACGACAACATCGCGCACGAGTGGATCAACGGCTTCATCAAAAACTGCGAATTCTCCGACGGGAGCAATTCCGAGATTATGCGGGAACTGGTCAGCACCGATGAGACAAAAATCGCGCTCGTCGGGTTCAGCAAGCTCCGCAAGCTCACCGTTGAGGAACGGGCGAATATCGGCATCTTCGCGCTTGAAGACGCGATCGACGGCTTCGGCGGCTTCGCTTTCGGAACCTACGCCACGGTCATTCACAACAGCGAATGTCCGTACGCCTGCGCCCTGTTCATCAACTACATCCTCAGCTTCCAAGGCTTCGCCGGCGAGAACGCGTGGAATCATTACTACGGCTATTATTCCACCAACAAGACCGTCGGAAAAAGAACCGATATCAACGACTGCAGCTTCACATTCTGGGAAGATATCCTGGTGATCGAAGACCCGAACTACATCAACAGCCAATCCGAATCGGCGGTCACATTCATCGACGAACGCGTTGAATCCGCCGTAAACGCCGGACATTGACAGTCAAGCTTAAGCGGGGCGGCCGCTGACGCGGCTGAAGGTGGGCGTGCCTGCGAATGTCGGGCGCGATACTCTCCCCTTTCTATATGTTTTGCACATCGGCTCAAAACGCTCCGCGACAGTGGAGGTGTCGTCAGGTCACCTCATCCACCGCTAACGCGGTCCCCCTTCCCCTACGAGGGGAAGGCCTTAGGCCGCTCCGCGTGGGGAGCGGGACGTTCCGAATTGCGGCGAGCGAAACGTTGCCGCGGTGCCGGACATTTGCAGTCACGCCCACATTTTCGAGCGCGAATCTACCTTCCCCTATGAGGGGAAGGGGGACCGCTTGCGGTGGATGAGGTCCGCGATAGCCTCGACCGCCCGATAGGGAAAGTCTCGCCCATTTTAAGGCGCGACATTGTCCTTCCCCTCGAGGGGAAGGCTTAAGCGCGGTCGAAGGTGGGCGTGACTTCCAATGTCGGGC
>CAVIKW010000153.1:0-4345 GCA_963643375.1 Flexilinea sp.
TCTGCAGGTCACCTCATCCACCGCGAAGCGGTCCCCCTTCCCCTCAAGGGGAAGGCTTAAGCGCGGTTTAATTTGGAAAAGTCTTTGAATATCGGGCGCCGCTGTCCACTGACCACTGTTCACTGTCCACTGTTAAACACCAAACGCCCGATATGGAAATAAGTCTTCCCATATCGAGCGCACTATTGACTACTGACTATTGACTGTCTTTACGCCGTATACGTCTCAGCAACGGTATCGCCGCCTTCGCCGGTCCAGTTCGTGTGGAAGAACTCGCCGCGGGGGTGGTCCAGGCGTTCGTAGGTATGGGCGCCGAAGTAGTCGCGCTGGGCTTGCAGCAGGTTCGCCGGAAGGCGTTCGGTGCGGTAGCCGTCAAAGTAGTTCAGCGCGGAGCACATCGCCGGGGCAGGGATGCCGCAGCGGATCGCTTCGGCGCAGACTGTCCGCCAATTCGCCTGGCACTTTTCCATAATGGCGCGGAAGGTGTCATCCAGCAGCAGGTTCGTCAGGGACGGGTTCTTGTCGAAGGCTTTCTTGATGTCGCCGAGGAAAGCGGAGCGGATAATGCAGCCGCCGCGCCACATCAGGGCGATGTCGCCGTAATGCAGGTCCCAGCCGTAAGTCTGCGCGGCGTCGCGCAGCAGGGTGAAGCCCTGGGCGTAGGAAACGATCTTCGAGGCGTACAGGGCGTCGTGAATGGCATTGATGAAGGCGGCTTTGTCGCCCGTGAACTTCGTCTCCGGTCCGTGCAGGATCTTCGAAGCGGAAACGCGCTCGGCCTTCATGGCGGAGAGGCAGCGGCTGAAGACGGCTTCGCCGATCAGCGTGAGCGGAATGCCCTCATCCAAAGCGGCGACGGAAGTCCACTTGCCGGTGCCCTTCTGTCCCGCGGTGTCGAGAATGTTCTCCACGAGCGGGGAGCCGTCCTCGTCCTTGTGCGCGAGGATCTCGGAGGTGATCTTGATCAGGTAGCTGTCGAGGTCGCCCTTGTTCCATTCGGCGAAGACCGCGGCCATCTCATCATCGGACATACCGAGCAGGTCGCGCATGAGCTGATAGGCTTCGCAGATGAGCTGCATATCGCCGTACTCAATGCCGTTGTGAACCATCTTCGTGTAGTGACCGGCGCCGTTGGAGCCGACCCATTCGCAGCAGGGCGTGCCGTCTTCAACCTTGGCGCAGATACCCTGGAAAATCGGCTTCACGTATTCCCACGCGGCCGGGGAACCGCCCGGCATCATGGACGGGCCCTTGAGCGCGCCTTCCTCGCCGCCGGAGACGCCGGTGCCGATATAGAGCATTCCCTTGCTCTCGACGTATTCCGTGCGGCGCATGGTGTCCGGGAAGTGAGAGTTGCCGCCGTCAATGATGATGTCGCCCGCTTCCATCAGCGGGAGAAGCTTCTCAATGGTCTCGTCAACCGCTTTGCCGGCTTTGACCATGATCATGATCTTGCGCGGTTTGGCAAGCTGAGAGATCAGCTCTTCCATGGAATAGGCACCGTTGATGTTCTTCCCCGCGGCGCGGCCTTCAATGAATTTCGTAACTTTCTCGGTGGTCCGGTTATAAACGCTTACGGTGAACCCCTTGCTTTCCATATTAATAGCTAAATTCTCACCCATTACAGCCAAACCAATGATACCGATATCAGATTTTTTCATTACCTTTAACCTTTCCGGGATCTGTTCCCGCAGTATTTGTATTTTAAGTATAATGCATGTTCGGGGCTTTTGAAGGATTAAACAAAAATCCCGCGGGAAGTGAAACCGCCCGCGGGACTTGATGCGTCAAAATCAATACTTCGAGAAGATTTGGCGCTCCATCTTCTTGAGCAGAATCGCGCCGAGGACAGCGCCGAGGAAGTTCGTGATCGGCGTGACCATCCAGAGACCCGTCAGCTTCAGCGGCTGCAGGATGAAGAGCAGAACCAGCGGGAAAAAGAACGTCCCCGCCAGGGAGAGCGCCGCGGCGCACTTCGGCTGTTCGACCGCGCCGAAAAAGCTCTGCGCGGAGAAGCCGAACCAGAAGAAGAAAAAGCCCACACTGAAGATGCGCATCGCCTTAACCGACTCCTCCAGGATCGCGGCGTTGTCCGCGCTCAGGAAGATGCCCGTCACCTGCTTCGGGAAGATGGTGATGATCCCGCCCATGACAATGGAAATCGCCGCGGCGGTGAGGAAGCAGTATTTCCGCAGCTCCTTCACACGGTCGAAGAGCTTCGCGCCCAGGTTGTAGCCGATCGCGGGCTGCAGCGAGTCCACGGTGCCGTAGATCAACGGTTGGACGAGGTCGGTTGAGTACATCAAAATGCCGTAAATCGCGACGGCATCCGAGCCGCCGTAACGGATCAGCATGGCGTTCATGATCAGGGCAACGACACGGCCGGCGATGTTCGCGAGGAAGTTCGGCGAACCGCAGGCGACGATTTCTTTGATCATGTCAAAGCTGAAGCGGGGCTTCGTGAAGTGCAGGACCATTTTCCCCTGAATGAAGGGGATGATGCCGACAACCGCGCAGATGAAAAGCGCGGCAGGGAACGCGGCCGCGGCCCCGAGCAGACCGAGCTTGAATACCGCCAGGAACAGGTAAATGAAGACGACCGTCATGCCGCTCATGGCGATGTTCAGCCACATGCTGAAGCGGATCTTACCGCTGATGCGCAGGTAGTTATCGAAGGCGAATACCATGGTCGTCATCGGCGCGGTCACAGCGTATACGCGGATGTAATCCACCGCTAAATCCGCCAATTCACCTTCGGCCCCCATCAGATGCACCATCCAAGGGGTCGCGAAGAAAAGCAGCCCGCCTAAAAGCGCTGCCGCGAGGACAATGAGGATCACCGCGCAGGTGAAGACATTGTTCGCCTTGTCGTGTTCCTTGCGGCCCAGCGCGATGGAAATCGGCACGGAGGAGCCGACACCGATGAGGTCCGCCACTGCGAAGTTGATGATGACGATCGGCATGGCGAAGTTGACGGCCGCGAATGGAATCGCGCCGAGATACCGTCCGATGAAGGAGCCTTCAAAGATGCTGTACAGGGAGCTCGCCAGCATGCTGATGGCGCCCGGCCCGGCTGCCTTGCGGAAAAGCACGCTCGGCTTTTCTTCTCCGAACAGTCGGTTGGTTTCTTCGATTAGGTCGTCAGCTTGATTATCCACTTGAGTGTCCATAAAAATTTTTCCCCGTCGGGGTTGATTAATTAAAGAAGAATAACTCCCGACAAGGCGTATTTATACCATAGGAAAGGATTCGGGTCAATGCGATATAATAGGGTGAATATGACACAACGGAGGGACGGGATGACCGATCGAATGCTTGAGAAAATTCAAGGAAGTCTGCTCGCGGGCGCGGCGGGGGACGCGCTCGGGAACGGCGGTATGATCTCCGCCAACACGCGGATGACAATCGTCACCGCGGTCGGACTGCTCCGCGGTAACGAGCGGCTGAAACAGCGCGGCTTCGGCGGACCGTCTCCGCGAACGCTGTATCAAGCCTACAAAGAATGGTACGCGTCGGAGAAGGATTCCGCGGATGAGGTTTGCCGCTCCGTGATGGAATCCGGGAATTACGGCAGCGTCTTCGAGCCGATCAATGACAGCCGCGGATGCGGCGGGGTCGTACGCGCCGCGCCGGTGGGGCTGTTCGCCGCGCATCTTCCGACGCACAGCATCGTCATGCTGGCGGCGGAGTCCGCCGCGATCACGCACGGTCATCCACTCGCGTATTTGCCCGCGGCGGTGTTGGCGGAGCTGGTGCGCTTCGGCTTGTATACCGACGGGCTCAGCGTTCGCGACTGCGCGCCGATGGTGATGTCCGCGGTGAAGGAGACGTTCGGACGGAATGAATATTGGCCGGCGTTCGAGCAGCTGATCGCGCGGGCGATGGTGCTTGCCCGCAATGAGGGGGCGCCCGCCAAGCTCGGCAGCGGAGAATTCGCGGACGAGGCATTGGCCCTCGCGCTTTACTGTGTGCTGCGGCACGAGGCCGATGCCGATCCAATTACGAATACGCTCAACGCCGCTGCTGCTCACGGCGCTGCCGTTGCATCTCTCGCCGGCAATATCATCGGGGCCTACCACGGCCTCAGCGCCGTTCCGGAGGCGTTGATCGATGGGCTTGAGATGAGAGATACATTATTGGAAGTTGGGGAAGATCTCTATTCCGGGTGGCAAGATAGCAGAGACCAGAGACCGGAGCCCAGATAACATAAGTCGGCAACCGTCGCGAAAGAAAAAGCACGGTAGTCGGGCGGGAGCGCTCCGCGAAGGGGAGCGGGTGTGCAGGTCACCTCATCCACCGCGAAGCGAGAGTGGAGAGTGAAGAGTGGAGAGTGGAGTTGGCGCCC
>CAVIKW010000154.1:0-4330 GCA_963643375.1 Flexilinea sp.
CTTCAGCACAAGGCACGGCTTCGCACGTCCTACAAGGAGAAGGCCTTAGGCCGCTCCGCATGGGGAATGATGCTCGCGGGGCGGTCAATGTTCATTTTCAACAACGGTCGATATTCGAAGACCTGCTGCAAGTATGTTATCCGGTCTCCGGTCTCTCTTTCACAAGTGCACTCGCTATGGAAGCAGGCTTCCGATTATGTTATCTGGTCTCTGGTCTCTGGTCTCTTTTCCACTCTCCTTTCAACTCCTAACTACTCCTACGAGTCCGGGACATTCTCCTGCCGTTGAACGAAACTCCGTCCCGGAGGGAGCGAAGGCCGTGTTCGTCCAGGCGGCGAGGGTGTAGGTGTGCAGGCCTTGGAACCCGGCGTCCGAATTGAATATCTTCACCCGAATCGGAGCGTTGCCGCGGGTGTGGGTGAAAACGGGGACGGCGGTCGTATTGCCGGTGTAGGGCTCGGTCTTGACCATGTCCCGCCCGATGCCGAGGGCGAAGGCGCGGGAGGTGGAGAGGTCGGTCGAGAGGACGACGGAGCCGATGCCGACGCCTTCGAGCTCGAATTCTGTATCGGAGGACGGGATCAGCACCGTCACTTCGGGAGCGGCATCGTCAAAGTACGGCGCCCAGGCGTTCGTATGGTACACGCCCTCGGCGTCCGCGGAGAGCTTCGAGAGCAGCGGACGCGGGGCGCGGTTCGTTACGTTCCACAGCAGCCGCTCCGTCCGCGAATCGGCGCCGTACCCCTCACTGTTCAGGGCGAAGCTGCCGAGGTAGCGCTTCCCCGGATCGGCAGCGGAGACGAGAATGCCGTCGACACGGCTCAGCATCCCCGACGGGCGGGCGGATGCCGTCCCCCAGCAGGAACAGCTCAGCGCCAAGCCCGCGCCGGACGCTTCAATGAAGACGTCGTACGGCACCATCCGCAGCAGCCCGCCGACCGGGAGGCTCAGCTCCGAGAAGGTGAAGGTCTCCCACGCCCCGCCGAGGTACAGGCTGACGCGGTTCCCGACGCAGGGTGTGAAGTACAGCGTGGTGCCGAGGCGGATGTCGCTGTCGGGCACCGGTTCGCCCGCGATGTAGCTCAGGCGTCCCTCATTCAGGGATGGCACGGAGGACGCGGCCGTGATCTCCATCTCGGCGGCGGTCCGCAGCGTCCCGGGGATGATGCCGTCCCCGCTCCACAGGAAGGAGCCGATGAGGCGGGTGCCGGACCGTTCAACGGCGCTGTCGGCAATCTTCAACGCGAATCCCCCCGCGGAGTCCGCCGCGGCGAAGAGGTACAGCCGGCTGACGTCCGTATAAAGGGAGGGGTCGACGCTGACATTCAGGGACGCGCTGACCGAGCGGATCGCGCCGCCGATCATCATGGAGACGGGGGCATCCTCGGAGGCGTTGAGAACGATGCCGGCGGAGCCGTTCCGCTGCAGGGAGAGCGGGCCGCGGTATTGATAAAGCAGGGCGCGCATGTTCCCCGAAGTCGCGGCATCCCCGCCGAGGTAAAGCGCGTCGCTGCGCAGGTTGTTGTATTGGGCGGCCTCGGTTGCCTGCCCGGCGATAACGTCCGATGAATTCGGATAACTCATGATTTTCTCCTTATTTCCAAACCGCCGCGCCCCAGGTGGAATACGGCTCGATCACACCCGACGGCAGCCATACATCCGCGGCCTCCGGTCCGATGGGGATATCGGTCAGGGAGCGGGTCGAGAGGTTGACCTCGAGGGTGTGCGCGTTCTGATAGATGGTGTCGATGACGGCGTTTTCGTCGCAGTAAAGGCCGCTGATAATGCCCGACTGGGTGTAAAGGCAGATGTCCGTCAGCTCATGGAGGATGGCATTGATCCGCCGGCGCACTTCGGCGGGCTCATAGGGATAAAAGCCTCCGTCGGGGCAGAGCATTTCATCCGTGACCAGGGCGGTGAACCAAAGATGGCGCACCGTCTTCGGCTCCGTCGCGCTGTCGTCCGGCCAATAGGTCTCGAAGTGAATCCGCACCCGCGGGCCGATGTTGTCGGACTGAATGCGGTAGCAGACGAGCGGGATGGGCTCGTGAAGGTAATGGGTGAGAATGACGTCGCAGTTCACCCCCGGCGTCCACTCATTGATGTTCACCGCCGCCTCCCGATTCTTTGACGGCCAAGCCGCCCTCCGTCATGCCCGGCACGGCAATGTTCTCGCCGTAGACGTGAATGTCGGGATCGCGCGGCAGTCCCGAACGGACGCGGCCGGCGCGGGCGAGGACGTGGCGGAGGACGGTCTCCGTGATGAAGAGCAGCACCTGTTGACGCTGGCGGAAGTTGCGGCAGGCGGAGTCTTCCATCCCGCCGCTCTCCGCTTTGGACGTGCCGGCGGTCTCCGCGAGGAAGCTCATGGGGATGCCGGCGCCCGCGGCGATGACTTTCTTGATGGCGGCGCCGTCCTCATTGGCATCGGCGCTCTCCAGACGCGGGGAGATGACATCCCATTCCTCATCCGCCCCGGTGACGAGAATCATCCCCGCCGTGGGCGGCTGGCTGTTCAATTGCAATTGGCGCTGCCGGCGCATGCTTTCGCTGTAACGCGGGGCCTTGACGGTGAAGAGGAACGAGCTGCGGTAATGATTCAGGCGCATGCGGTCCTCCAGCCAAATGCGGTAGCGGTCCAGCCAAATGAGAATGGGCGCGAGGTCGGGCTCGCCCCACTGCCCGCCGACGGGGCGGTTGACGGTGAAGTGCAGCATCCGTTCCTCAAGACACGGCGCCTGCGTGTCCGCAGGGAGGACGGTTTTCGCCTCCGGGAAGCGCGCCGCGTCCAAGGGAACGGATTCGCGCAGGCGGAAGGAGGCGGGCTGTTCAATGTCATTCGGGAGCGGGACGATCTCCTCAATGTTCGCCGCGGGAATGGCGCGGACGTAGGTCATCCCCGCCGGGTCGGAGGAGAGCATCACGAAGAGGTTCCCCGTCCGGCAAAGCTCGTCGGACCATTCCATGATCCGGGCGTCCATGCGGTTCAGCGGGTGGTCCCAGAATTCGCGGATGAGGGCATCCGCCGCGGGATCGTCCGCCCCGACACGGAAGCCCCGTCCGACGGCGAACTGCGTGGTCAGGCTGACGATGCGCCTTGCCAGCGGATCGTCCCGCCAGGCCCGCAGGCTCTCTTCAATCACCCCGCGGAAGTCCGCCGTACCGCGGTCGCGGATCGAGGCCGTGCTTTCGCCGGGGTAGAAGAACTCCGGTTCATCCAAGGCGCGCCTTCGGGAGAAGCGGGCGCGCAGCGATTCAAACAGACTGTACCGTTTCACAGAAATCCTTTCCCTGATAACGGACCGCCGTCCAGCGTCCGCTGCCGATATTGAGCCAAATCGTCTCGCAGGTCTTCGTGCCGCTGACCGCCTCCCCGCGGGTGAGGCAGTCCACAATCGGGTATTCCGTTCCCGGACCGGAGCGGACGAACAGGCATTCCACCGCCACCCGGTGAGTCGGTTCCTCGGCGGGGGTGTCCGTTGGCTGAGCGGATTTGAGGAAGGGCAGCGGGTCAACGCAGATGCCGTCCTTCCGCACCTCGAAATGCAGATGCGGGCCGGTTGAGTTGCCGGAGGAGCCGCTGCGGCCGATCTCCGCGCCGGCCTTGATTCGCTGTCCCATCCGCACGCTGACGGAGGAGAGGTGGCCGTAAAGCGTCTGCAGGCCGTCTTCGTGTTCGAGGAGAACGTGGACGCCGTACCCGGACGTCAGCGAGGCCGCGCGGATGACCTTGCCGTCCGCCGCGGCCAGGACCGGTGTGCCGAGATTCAGCGCGTAATCAATGCCGGTATGACCGGCGGGGTCGGTGATCTTCTCACCGTAAGACTGAGTGACGGGGAAATCCCCTTCAAAAGGGTTGTTCATGTTGAGGTTCCTTTCTTATCCCGCGAGGGACTTGATCACGGCGAGCAGTGACATCGCGGTACTTCCGGCGGAGCTGACGGAGCTCCAGAAGCGGAATTGGGTGACGCCGGTGCTGACATCCCGCAGCCGGGTTTCGTGATCGTCGAGAATTTTTTCCAGCCGGGAGAGCCGCTCCTCGTTGAGCTGACGGTTATGTTCGAGCTCAGCGCGCATGAGTTTGATCTCCCCGCGGATGGATTCGAGCAAAGACAGGCAGTTTTCATCCATAGGGCTTCTCGCTTTATATAGGTTTTTTGTTCTGTTATTAAGTCTATGCGGGAATTCGGAAATGTGAACCGGCAAAAATGATAGAGAGGAGTTAGGAGTTAGGAGTTAGGAGTTGAGTTGAAAGAGTCAATAGTCAGTAGTCAATAGTCAATAGCGGCGCCTGATATGGGAAGCATACTTTCCCGTATCGAGCGCTTAA
>CAVIKW010000155.1:0-4314 GCA_963643375.1 Flexilinea sp.
ACCGCGGTAGCGGTGGATGAGGTGACCTGCAGACACATCCACTGTCGCGAAGCGTTTTCGCCCATAAAAAAGCAGCCGGAAGCCGGAAGTGTCACGCCCGACCGGTGCGAGCACTCCCTTTCGGGCGCGTTAAGGCCTTCCCCTCGAGGGGAAGGGGGACCGCGGTAGCGGTGGATGAGGTGACCTGCAGACACATCCACTGTCGCGAAGCGTTTTCGCCCATAAAAAAGCAGCCGGAAGCCGGAAGTGTCACGCCCGACCGGTGCGAGCACTCCCTTTCGGGCGCGTTAAGGCCTTCCCCTCGAGGGGAAGGGGGACCGCGGTAGCGGTGGATGAGGTGACCTGCAGACACATCCACTGTCGCGAAGCGTCAAAAAACGCGCCCGATAATTGGAGCACACGCTCCAATTTCGTTATCTGGTCTCTGGTCTCTCGTAAAAAAAGCGCCCGATAATTGGAGCACTCTCTCCAATTATCGGGCGCCTCTACTGCCTATTGCCTTACTCCTCATTGAACACCCGGATCTGAATATCACACGGCGTCAGCGCATTGTTGGCGAGGTCGTATACCGTCAAGCGGAGAATGTAATCCCCATTGTCGACCTGGGTCGTCGCCCACAAGCCCAGCTCGCCTTCGATCACGGGGAGGTTTCCGGCGGAGAGCGTCTGCCATTCCTGCTGGTCATCCACCGGAGAAAAAGCGTAATGATAAAACGCCATGTCGCGGACGTTGACCGTCGCCATCAGCGTATAACTGCCGGAGATTTCCTCGCCGTTCACCGGCTCGAGCCACTCCAGCTGTCCCTCAACGCAGCCGCCGCCCGTAACCGCGGACACGGCCGCCGAGGCTTCGGAGCCTTCCGGCGTGGAGTTGATCACCAAACCGGTCTCGTCGTCATTGCGGACGATCATCAGATCCTCTTCACCTTCCGCGGTCCCTTCAACGGCCGCTTCGCCCTCGGCCGGTGTCGGCGTGGGCGTTGCCATGACCTGCGGCCATTCGGGAATCACGAACGTCACCAAGACGAATTCCGCCGCGATCAGCAGAAGCAGCAGCACGAAAACCGCCAGCGCGGAGTTGAGCCGCCACTGCGCGTTCTCACGTTCCAAGCCGAAAATCGTGTTGTAACGCTCCTGCCAAGCGGTGATCAGCCGCTTCAGGTAGATCAACGCCAACACGCCCAGGACCGCGTAGATCCAGAGCTGATAATCGACGAGAAAGTGAAAGAATTCCAGCATCTTAAAGAAAACTCAATATAACTTCAAACCGGTTTTGCGGTGCACCCACTTGAGGAAGACACTGCCGCGGGAATAGATTCGGACGATGTCCGAATGTTCATGTCCGAAGACCGTACCCTGCCCGATGACCGCGCGCAGCTCGTCCGCCGTGTTGAACTCCGGCAGGGAGAGGCCCATCGTCCCGAGTTCGGGGACGCCGTGCGCGTCGGAGCCGGCCGTCCCGCCGAGTCCGTGCGCGGCCGCGAAGGCCTTCGCGGCGTCGTTCATCCAACGGCGGTTGCGCCCGTTGGAAATCTCAATCGCGTCCAGGTACGGCAGATACCGTTCCATCTCCTCCTCGCTCCAGCCGTGGCGGCGATGCGCGTAAGGGTGGGAGAGGGAGATGAACGCGCCCTGATCCCGTAAACGGCGGAAAGCTTCCTCGGGCTCAATTCCCTTCGGAAGCTGTTCCTTAACAAAAAGCGCGAGGATCTCGCCGCTCGTGGTGAGAATTTCCTCCCCCACGATGACGAAGTCCGGATGACGCTTCTGAATCTCAACCGCGGCCGCGGTGTTGTTGTGATCGGTGATGATCAGTTTCCCGAGCCCGACCCGCTTCGCGCGGGAAATGAGGTCTTCCGGTTTGGAAACAGAGTCAGGCGAACCGATGCTGTGCACATGAAAATCAACTTTGATCATGGCACATATTATAACAGCGTTCGCGGCGTCGGGCGGGGATCACCGCCTTCCTGTTTACTCCGCGGTGACGTTGACGCCGTTCAGGAGGTACGACCCGCCGGGGACAATCGCCGGGGCGGAGAGGATGATCATGCTGTAATTCTCCTCCGGGGTCGTCTCGAGAATGAGATTGCCGTCCGTATCGGTCAGGCGAAGGGCGACGCCGGCGTTGCCCCAGGTCTTCTGCGCGATCACGCCCTGGGACGCGGAGCTGAAGGACTGCGACATCCAAGTCATCGCGCCGGTCCCGATGAAGGTCCCGCCGCTGATAATGCCGACGCGGTCGAAATCCAGGGACTGCGTATCGCCGCTGTCGGGTCCGCAGAGAACGGTCTCACCGCCGTTGATGAAGACGTTGCCGTTCGCGTCCACCGCGTCCGCCGTGGAATGGACATAGATTGACCCGCCGTTGATAGTGATGGACGGCTGACTTTCGTCAATATCTTCCTCCGTAACCGTGTCACCCGGTCCCTTCGGACCGCCCGGGAGCTTCGCGTCGTGTTTGGAGACGGAACCGTCTGCGGCGTTTATGCCGTCATCGACGCAGTTCAGGCGGATGCTGCCGCCATTGATGACGACGTCGCGGCCTTCAATGCCTTCGTAGCAGAGGGCAACCGTGATCGCGCCGTCATTAATCGTGACCGCCGTGTCGGCATGAACAGCGTCGTCCCCGCTGTAAATGGTGAAGCTGCCGCCGTTGATGTTGACGTCGGAATTGCCGTGCAGCGCGTCGTCCTTGCTGTCAATGCCGAACGTCCCGCCGTTGATGGTCAGCTTGCCGTCCGCCTTGATGGCTTTCGTGGATGTAGCGTTTTCATCGTCGTCCGCGTCCGCGTGCTCGGAGCCGGCTCCCCAACGGGCGCCGTGAGCCTGCTTCATTTCGGCCTCCGCGCTGCCTCCGCCGGTGATGATCTCGAACACGCCGTTCGCGATGTTCAATTCACCGGAAGCGCTGATGCCGTCCCCGCCCGCGGTCAGGTAGAAGGTGCCGTTCTCGATGGTGATGACTCCCATCGCGGGATTGTCCTTGTTCTCCGCGCGGAGGGCATCTTTGCCCGAGGTCACGACAATCATACCGCCGCTGACGGTGACGCCATCCTTGCCGCTGATGCCTTTCGCCTCCGCGGTCACGGTAACGGTGCCGTTTTTGATTTTAATCTCGTCCTTGCCGATAATGCCTTCCCCGGCCGGGGAGTTCACGGTCAGGCTGCCGCTGCCCTCAATGACGAGATCGTCTTTGGAATACAGCACGGCGTCTTCATCCCCGCTGAACGTTCCGCCGTTGGCAAGCGAATTGACGGAACCCTCCGCGAGGGTGAGGGTGACTTTATCGGCCTGTTTGACCCAAATCGCGGGTCCGTCCGCGCTGACGATTGCGGCGTTATCGAGGATCAACTCCACCTTGTCGGATTTATCCGCGTTGACGATGACAGTGCCGTCAATGCTGCCGGTGAGGCGGTAAGTGCCGGCCTCCGTAATCGTTTGGGGGGATGTGATTTCGATCACGCCGTTCTTCGCCGCGGCGGGAATGACAATAAATAATGAAAGCAGGATAAAGAGAATTCGTTTCATGAAATCATTATATCAGGAAACAGGCAGCAAAAAAGTGCCGCGCGGGGCGGCACTTTTGTATTTATTTTCAGCGTGTGTGAATATTACAGCGGTTTGGCGCAGATGACGCGGCGGTTGGCGTATCCGCCGTCAACGCTCTCGTCTTCGCAGGTGATCAGCGTCAGGCTGTCGGCGTATTCATCCGCCGCGGCGTAAACGGAGTCGACATCATCGGCGGCGACTTTGACGTTGGCGTAGACTTCGTAGACCGTCATCGAGCCGTCTTTCTGGTTGGCGATGAAGACGCGGTCGCCGGAGGTCAGGCTGCCGATATTGACGAACGGACCGTATTCGTCGGCATCAATGTGGTTGTGCGCGGCGATCCAGGTCTGACCTTCGCCCGGCATCGCGGAGCCTTCGAGGAGGCCGGCATTCGCGCCGAGCCAGGTCACGGCGTAACCGTCATCCGTGAAGGGGACTTCGAGGACTTCGGCGGAGGCGCCGATGGAGGGGAGCTCGATGCTCAGGCCGAGGGCGCTGTAGTTCACGGACTTCGGCTGCGGAGCAATCACGCCGTTGATGCCGGTGGCGGGGAGGACGCAGTTCTTGGTGCAGCTGCGTTTGCCCTGCGGTTCGTCGTCATTCAGGCGGAAGAATTCAACAGTGTTGACAGCGGCCGCGGCGGATTGATCGCCGGCGTCCGGATTGTCGGCATCACCGGAACCATCAACCGGGGTTGTATCTCCGTCGCCATCACCGTCACCGGAACCGTCAACCGGGGTTTCACCGTCACCGGAACCGTCAACCG
>CAVIKW010000156.1:0-4225 GCA_963643375.1 Flexilinea sp.
AACATAATTGGAGCATGATTTCCACGATCCGGCGGGCGAAGCGTTGCCGCGCGCCCGACATTGTAAGTCAAGCCTTAATTTGAAGCGCGTTAATGCCTTCCCCTCGAGGGGAAGGGGGACCACGTTAGTGGTGGATGAGGTGACCCGCGGACCCGCTCCCCTTCGCGAAGCGTTTCACGCCGGCAACAAAAAGCGCCCGATAAGGGAAGTACATCTCCCCTTACCGGGCGCTTCTATTGCCTATTGACTACTGCCTATTGCCTTCAATCAATCTTCGGCGCGGCGAGCTGATTGTACAGGGATTGGATCACCCCCAGGTTGTATTCCGACACCGTCTTCGGCATGTTCATCAGGTCGAAGAGCGTGATGATCGTCGGGATGCCCGTCCAGAAGAAGATCACCGAGAAGACGGCGGACTTGGTGCGGCCGAGGTAGATATTCTGGGCGGCAAACAGGCCGCCGATCAGGCACAGGACGACGCCGAAGCCGAGCTCCTTGCGGGTGGCATTGTAAATCGCCATCACGATGGCGAGCTTATCGGGAGGCAGGGCGGCGATGTATTGATTGATCTTGGCGTTATTCTCCGCGGCTTCGGTCATGGAACGCTGAAGGCGTACGGCGAAAATGATGATGAGAGCCAGCATGATCAGCAGGGAAATGCCGAGGATGACGGCCGTCCCCTGGTTTCCAAGCATGAGCTGAAAAATTCCGCTCTGAAATGTCAAGTTGAGATCTTCAATATTCATAAATTTCCCCTCCGTCTTATTTGGCGGCGCGCTGGTTGCGGACGCTCTCGATGAAGAACTTCACGATGGTGTCGAACTGCTCTTCCGTGACGTTCTCCGCGTCCACGGCGAAGCTGTACTTCGTCTCGTCCAGCGTCTGAACATCGCCGACGGCAATCCAAATCTTGCCGTATTTGTACACGCCGAAATCGGTGGAATAGCGGTTCCAATCTTCATAAAACTCGGCGTTTTGTACGCCGCTGATGTCGTAACCGGCCTCCGGGCAGAGGCGGAAGAGAACGATGCCGTCATTCGGGAGCGTGAACTCCGCCTCGGCGACAATGTCAGCCGTGACGGCGTAATATCCGAGCTTGGCATCCTTCATGGATGTGGTCAGGTCGGGCATGTTGATGCCGAGAATCTTCGTCAGCGGCTCGGCGGTCTCGTATGTGGTCTCCGGCTTGGCGGAGATGCCGGCGTCTTCTTCGGTCTGCTCGTTCTGAGCGTAAATCTCCTCCGGGGACGGCAGCTTGTCGGTGTAATACATCGCCTTCAAACCGGCGGCGTAATAGGTTTCGCCGTAAATATCCTCAAGCCAGCTCTCGACTTCCTCCTGCGTGAAGGATTCCGGATCCTCGACAATGGCTTCGGAAATGTCGCGCAGGTAGGCGGCGTAGTCGATGTTCTCCTGCGTCTCACCGGCTTCGGCGAGCAGGTCGTAATATTCCTGATCGATCAGCTGCACGGCGAGCTCGAAAATCGTCTCGGAAGTGAAGGTCTCATTCGGCGCGACGATCATACCGGTGAAGAGGAACATGTTGTAGAGCGCGTTGTAGGCGTTGTCAATCTGTTCCGGGGTCGCGTCATCGGATTCGGCAATGGCCCAGCCGCGGACGAGGGCGTCGCTGATAATGGCGTTCTCGGTCTCATTGAGCGAGGATTCGACGGTATCGCCGTTCTCCTGCATGTAAGTCTTGACGCGGTCAAAGAGCGCGGAGAGCTCCTCCGCGGTGTGCGTCGGGATGTATTCTTCCTCGGCGGTCTGCGCGAACGCGGCGGTCACGCCGCACAGCAGCAGCGCGAAGACAAAAAGGATGCTGAACAGGATGTTTTGTTTTTTCATAAGTCGGATCATTCTCCCTCACTGTAATTTTACACCGATTTTCAACGCGCGGACCGGGGATGTCCGCCGCGCGGGGAACGCGTTATTTATTGATCACGCCGCCCTTCACCTGCCAGACGGTATTGTTCTCGGTAAAGCCCGCAGGGAAATGGGTTTGGTCGGTCGTGGTCAGGACGGCTTGACCGCTGCTCTCCAGACGCGCCAGAAGGTCGGCGGAACGCTGCTCGTCAAGCTCGGCCAAGGTCTCATCCAGAAGCAGCAGCGGCGCGGTCCCGGCGAATTGGCGCATCCATTCGATCTCGGAGAGCTTCAGGGAGAGCAGGGCGGTGCGGATCTGTCCGCGGGAGCCGTAGGTGCACAGGTCAATGCCGCTGCCGTAGATGGAGAAGTCGTCGCGGTGCGGTCCGATGGTCGTCACGCCGCGGTCAATATCCGCCTGCCGGCAGCTGCGGAGCGCCTCGCGGTAGCGGGAGGCAATCTCCGCGGAACCGAGGGCGGTGATGCCTTCCTCGTCCGCGTTCGCGCGCAGGCCTTTGGCGGTCTCCGGGTGGATCGGATCGAAGCCGGGGAGGTATCCGAGGGCGAGGAGCTCTTTCCCCGCGGTCAGCTCGTAATGGGCGTCGCGGGCGCTTTTCTTCAGGAACTCAATGGCGCGGGCCCGCTGGAGAATGAGCTCCGCGGAGCGCTCCGCCAGCATCTGATCCCAGAACTCGAGCTGCTGCGGGTCGCTCTTGCGTTCCCAGATGAGCTTAAGCAGGGCGTTGCGGCGGGTGAGGATCTGTTTCTGTTCCGAGAGGGCGCGGGCGTACCCGGGCGCGGACTGGGACAGCATGATATTGAGGTAGCGGCGCCGTTCGTCCGGTGCGCCTTCGAGGATGCGGGTCATCTGCGGCAGGAACATCACGCAGGGAAAGGCGCCGACAGCCTTCTGCGCGGTGGTCTTGACACCGTTGAGCAATATCTCCTTGCGAATGCGGCCCGCCTTCTCGGCGTTCTCCTGAATGACGCGGACCTCGAGACGCTGTTCCGAGCCCTCTTTCTCAAAATCGGCCACGATCCGCGCGACCGCGATGGGATCGTTGACGGCGTTGAAATTGATGAGCTGGCGGTCGGACGCGGCCAGGGGCGAGGTGAAGGAGGCGCAGTAAAACAGCGCTTCGAGGAGGCTCGTCTTCCCCTGGGCATTGCCGCCGGATAATAAAAGTATCCGCCGGGGTATGTCGGTATCCAGGCGGACGTATAAGCGGAAATTCGTCAGTGATAAATGAGTCAGGATCACGGGAGTTTAGTTCTCGCCGGGAGTCTCTTCGGCGGGCGCGGATTCGCCGCCTTCGCCGGTCTCGTCAATCTCCTCATCGTCGGGACGTTCGGAAGGCTTGAAGATGGCGGAGGCTTTGTCAATGTAGCAGATGCCGTCGAGATGGTCGATCTCATGCTGGAAAATGCGGGCCAGCCAGCCGGAGGCGCTGATTTTCACCGGGCGTCCGAAGACGGAGAGGCCTTTGACCTTGACCGACTCCCAGCGTTCAACGGTGCCGACGTAACCGGGGATGGAGAGGCAGCCTTCGTCGCCTTCCACGGTCTCATCCGAATGCCAGATGATTTCCGGGTTGATGACCTTATACACCTTCATCGGAGAATCCTCGACACTGTCGTCCTCCGGATATTCCACAATGATCATGCGGATGGATTCGCCGATCTGGGGCGCGGCCAGGCCTACGCCGCCCGCGTCGTGCAGCGTGTCCACCATATCGTCGGCCAGAATGCGGATGTCGCGGTCGACTTGGCTGATCTTATGGGCTTTTCTCCGTAAAACGGGGGCTCCGATTTCAACAATATCAAGAATCATAGGTTTACTCCTTCGAGTCTATTATAATGCGGAAAGAGGGAAACAGGTGTGAATGATGATAGACATGGGCGAGGCGGTTAATGAAAAACCGGGGCGTCGCGGCCCCGGTAATTCAGAAGAGTAACCTTAATCTATGTGTCAGGAAATAACATGAAAACTTACTTCTCGTGTGCCGCCGGACAGAAGAGAATCATTGAGAAAACCGGCGAGCCCGTTCGCGGAGGTGGATCCGCTTGTGTTAGTTTCATCTTACGAAGGTTAGTATAATATAACTTAAAGACCTTGTCAAGGGTTTATGAAAATTCGTGATATTTGTTCGCGGAGTGGAGTTGATAGGCAATAGGCAGTAGTAGGCAGTAGGCAGTAGGCAATAGACGCTCCGCGAAGGGGAGCGTAAAAAAAACGCGCCCGATAAGGGAAGGAAGTCTTCCTTTATCGGGCGCCTCTATTGCCTATTGCCTACTGCCTATTGCCTCCCTACGCGATATGCGAACGCACCTTCGCCGCGACCATATCCAACGCCGCGAC
>CAVIKW010000157.1:0-4189 GCA_963643375.1 Flexilinea sp.
CCGCTCGGCTGCGCTACCGAAACGGAAGGCATCAAGAATGTCTGCATCGTCGGCGGCGGCGTCGGCTGCGCGATTGCGCTGCCTGTTGCTCAGAAATTCCACGCTCTCGGCGCGAACGTCACCAGCATCATCGGTTTCCGCTCCAAGGATATCGTCATTCTTGAAGACGAGTTCAAGGCCTGCTCCGATGAGATGTACATGATGACCGATGACGGTTCCTACGGCCGCCACGGCAACGTCACTGTCCCGCTCAAGGAAATGCTGGACGCCGGGCGCAAGTTCGATGAAATCATCACCATCGGCCCATTGATCATGATGAAATTCGTTGTTCTGACCGCGAAACCGTCGGGCATCCCCTGCGTCGTTTCCATGAACCCGATCATGATCGACGGTACCGGCATGTGCGGCGGCTGCCGCCTGACCCTGAACCAAGACGGCAAGAAAGTCACCAAATTCGCCTGCGTTGACGGTCCTGAATTCAACGGTTACGAAATTGACTTCGATGAAGCGATGTCCCGCAGCCGTATGTATTTCAATTTCGAACGCAAGGCTCATGAAGAAGCCTGCAACCTGTTCAAGAACGCGTAAAGGAGAATCATGGCTATCAATCCGAAAAAACACGAAATGCCGACTCAGGAGCCGAGCGTCCGAGCCCATAATTTCAAAGAAGTTGCTTTAGGCTATACCACCGAGATCGCTGTTGAAGAAGCGAAGCGCTGTCTGAACTGCAAGAACCGCCCCTGCGTCCAGGGCTGCCCGGTCAATGTCCAGATCCCGGACTTCATTGCTCACATCAAGGAAGGCCGTTTCGAGGAAGCTTATCAGGTCATTTCCAAGACCTCCACGCTGCCGGCTGTCTGCGGCCGTGTCTGCCCGCAGGAAACCCAGTGCGAATCCAAGTGCACCCTCGGCGTCAAGTTCGAACCGGTCGGCATCGGCCGTCTGGAACGCTTCGTCGCCGATTATCATAACGCCAATAACACCGCCGCGGCGGTCGTTCCCGAATCCAACGGCCACAAAGTCGCTGTCGTCGGTTCCGGTCCGTCCGGCCTGACCTGCGCGGGCGACCTCGCGAAGAAGGGCTACAAAGTCTCCGTCTTCGAGGCGCTCCACACCGCGGGCGGCGTTCTGGTCTACGGTATTCCTGAATTCCGTCTTCCGAAGAGCATCGTTGCCAAGGAAGTTGAAGGCCTGAAGGCGCTCAACGTGGATGTTGAGACCAATGTCGTCATCGGCAAGACGCTGACCATCGACGAACTGTTCGAACAGGGCTACGAGGCCGTGTTCGTGGGCTCCGGCGCCGGTCTGCCGAACTTCATGAACATCCCGGGCGAATCCCTGAAGGGCGTTTACTCCGCGAACGAATTCCTGACCCGCTCCAACCTGATGAAGGCCTACCTCGACAACCCGATCACCCCGATCATGAAGGGCGGCAATGTGGCTGTCGTCGGCGGCGGCAACGTGGCAATGGATGCCGCGCGCACCGCCCTGCGCCTCGGCGCCGAGCATGTCTATATCGTCTACCGCCGCTCCATGGAAGAGCTCCCTGCCCGTAAGGAAGAGGTCGAGCACGCCATGGAAGAAGGCGTCGACTTCAGACTGCTGAACAACCCGGTCGAGATCCTCGGCTACCACAACCCGGAGAACCCGCGCGACGAACGCAACGGCTTCGTGACCGGCATGCGCGTGATCAAGATGGAACTCGGCGAACCCGATGAAAAGGGACGCCGCCGCCCGATTGAGATTCCGGGCTCCGAGTACGAAATTCCGCTCGACACCGTCATCATCGCCATCGGCACCTCCCCGAACCCGTTGATCAAGAACACCACCAAGGGTCTCGAAGTCAACAAGAAGGGCGGCATCATCATTGACGAGAACGGTATGACCTCCCGCGCTCAGGTCTACGCCGGCGGCGATGCCGTCACCGGTGCCGCGACCGTCATCTCCGCCATGGGCGCCGGCAAGCTCGCCGCGAAGTCCATCGACGAATACTTTCAGAACAAATAAGTTCTGAACGGTTCAAAACAAACAGCGGTCCCGCAAGGGGCCGCTTTTGTTTTATAATTGAAGCATCATCACCGAAAAGAGGAACATTCTATGCTGCTTGAAAAAGAGAGAAATGAAGTCGTCGCTTACTGCCGAATGCTGCAGACCCATCAACTGACCAAAGGAACCGGCGGGAACATCAGCATCCGCAACCGAGAGCTGAACCTGATCGCGATTTCCCCGAGCGGCGTGGAATACAGCACCATGCGCCCGGAAGACATCGTGGTCGTTCATGATAACGGCACCGTGGAAGACGGCGCGCTGAAGCCCTCCAGCGAGCTTGGGATGCACCTTGCCATCCTCAACCGCCGCCCGGAACTCAACGCGATCGTGCATACCCATTCCATGTACACCGTCACCCTGGCCTGTGCGCACCTGGATCTGCCCGCGGTTCATTACATGATCGGCGTCGCCGGCAAAGACCGCGTTCCCTGCATTCCGTACTATCCCTTCGGCTCCATGGAACTCGCGGACGCCGCCGGCGCCGCGTTTGAAAACGACCCGGAGCTGCTTGCCATCCTGCTCGGCAACCACGGCCTCATCTGCGGCGGTCTCAACATCGCCTCCGCGTTCAACTGCGCCGAAGAGCTTGAATTCGTGAGCGAGATTTACTACCGCCAGCTGACGATGGGGGTTGACATGCACATCCTCAGCACCGATCAAATGCAGGACGTCCTCCACCGCTTCGCGGGATATGGGCAGAAATAAATCGTGACACAAACAGAGCGCCGGGCATCCGGCGCTCTTTTGTGTTATTCTTCTTCATCCTCGATTTTGGCTTGAATTCTTACTAAAGTTTGTCCGATTTTCGTGTTGAGTGTGAGTCCGTAGGCAATGTCGTAATAATAATAGGCATCCACATACTTTTCATCCTTTTCCGCCATCTCGCCTATTTCAACAGCGAGGTGCGCCATTTCTATATGCGGACGCAAGGAAAGGCCGTATTTTTTCACGGTGTCCTCAAGCTTCTTCGAGGAAGGTCTTTTGGGAAACGAACCGCTGAGGCCCTTGATAAGGTCAATCAGATTCTCGTATGTATCTTTGTCCTCGGTTGCCCACGACGACATCCAAAATATCAAAATGGCATCCTCGGTTTTGTCTTCCGACAGAAGCATCTCTCCGGCGGTGGTGTAAACATGGGATCTCGTCTCGCTTCGGTAAGCGCAAGAATGAGCCTTGCGGATCTGTTCCCATGCTCCATCCATGTCTCCGAGCGCGGAAAGGCAATCCGCGGCGGCAACGTAAATATTCGCATCGACCGGGTTCCAGCGCTTCGCGTCCTCAACCACTTCTTGGGCTTCCGCGACGCGATCCAGTAAAATGAGACAGTTGGCTTTTTGCAGATAGTATTCCGACATCGGAAGCGGCGCGAAAGCCGCGTCATCCCCACCTTGATTCTTTGATAAATACAAAAAGTAATCGAATGCCTCGTTGAACGAGAAACAGCCGTCATCGGGATCGCCATGAATCATGGTCTCAGCCGTTGAAATGATTTCATCCGCGACCTTGAGCGCTTTTTCGTATTGATCATCTTCAAAGAGGTCGATAAATTCGTAATATTTCATACTCAAAAGGCTTATAAGGCCGATGTACTGCTGCTCCGACATGACGCATTCGCTGTCCGAAAGGTTCTCGTACATCATGCGAATGATTGCATGCCGAACCTCCCCGCTGTTTTCAATATACATATAGAACCGGAGCATATTCCGCAAATAAATCATGTCTAGCTCGTAATCGCCGGTCAAGCCTCTCCGAATTTCGGCGATATCATTTTTACGGTTCATAGATTCCTCCCGAGGATTTGATGGTTTCATTATAATATACATCTCGGCGGAAACTGCCGTCAAAATTTCGCAAAAGAGATTTCACGAAATTCCGTCAATTTCTTGCATTATTCAAGGAGTGTGCTAAAATAATAAACGTTCGAGGGAACAGAGAGTTCCGAAGAGCAGACGGCCCATTAGCTCAATTGGCAGAGCAGCTGACTCTTAATCAGCGTGTTCGGGGTTCAAGTCCCCGATGGGTCACAAAAAAACCGCTTTCAGCGGTTTTTTTGTTTTCGGTATGTTCAATGGGGATCCCGGCGGCCCGGCAGGAAACGTATCGAGGGTTCCTTGCTGCCCGGCACGGGCCGCTCCAATCA
>CAVIKW010000158.1:0-4074 GCA_963643375.1 Flexilinea sp.
TCCGCTTTTTATTCAATCACGAAAACCGAAAACAGGGGTAAAATAGATTATGAAACTCGGCGCAAGCCGTGGGTTTTGTCATGTATCCGACCGGTAAGGATACAGATGTCGAACGTCCGGCTTGCCCGGAAACAAACCGCATTCCGGTCTTATGTGGTTTGAAGTACAAAAACAGTGTAAGATCAGAATCAAAAAAAAGAGAATCAGGAGTTTTATTCATGGCACGTCAAATGGTTACAATCGATGCCAATGAGGCTGTCGCTTATGTGGCTTACCGCATGAACGAAGTCGTCGCAATCTACCCGATCACTCCGTCTTCCCCGATGGGCGAATTCGCTGATGAATGGGCAGCTAAGAACACCCCGAACCTTTGGGGTACCGTCCCGAGCGTTATGGAAATGCAGTCCGAAGCCGGTGCCGCGGGTGCCGTACACGGTGCTTTGATCACCGGTGCGATGACCACCACCTTCACCGCTTCCCAGGGTCTGCTGCTGATGATCCCGAACATGTATAAGATCGCCGGCGAACTGACCTCCACCGTTTTCCATGTTACCGCCCGCGCCATCGCTCCGCACGCCCTGTCCATTTTCGGCGACCAGAGTGATGTCATGGCCGCCCGCCAGACCGGTTTCGCCATGATCGCTTCCAACTCTGTTCAGGAAGCTCACGATACCGCCCTGATCGCCCAGGCTGCCACGCTGAAGTCCCGCATCCCGTTCGTCCACTTCTTCGACGGTTTCCGAACCTCCCATGAAGTCTGCAAGATCGAACAGCTCTCCATCGAAGATATGCGCGCCATGATCGATGACGAAGACGTCATCGCCGCCCGCGCCCGCGCTCTGAACCCGGAACACCCGATGATCCACGGTACCGCTCAGAACCCGGATGTCTTCTTCCAGGGCCGCGAAGCCGGCAACAAGTACTATGATGAATGCCCGGCCAAGGTTCAGGAAGCGATGGACCGCTTCGCGAAGATCGTCGGCCGTCAGTATCATCTGTTCGACTACTACGGCGCTGCCGATGCCGAGACCGTTATCGTCGCCATGGGCTCCGGTGTTGAGACCTGCCGCGCGACCGTTGATTACCTCAACGGCAAGGGCGAAAAGTACGGCGTCGTCGCTGTCCGCCTGTATCGTCCGTTCTCCATCAAGAACTTCGTCAAGGCGCTGCCTGCTACCGTCAAGAAGATCGCCGTCCTCGACCGCACCAAGGAACCGGGTTCCGCCGGTGAACCGCTCTATTTGGATGTCGTCTCCGCTGTCAACGAAGCCATGACCGATGGTTACGCTCCGTTCAAGTCCATGCCCGTTATCCGCGGCGGCCGCTACGGTATGGGTTCCAAGGACTTCACCCCTGCCATGGTCAAGGGTGTCTTCGACGAAATGAAGAAGGATTCCCCGCTGAATCACTTCGCTGTCGGTATCAATGACGACGTCACCTTCCGCAGCGTTGCTTACGATCCGTCCTTCCTGCTTCCGGAAGGCCGCACCGTCAGCTGCATGTTCTTCGGTCTGGGTTCCGATGGTACCGTCGGCGCCAACAAGAACTCCATCAAGATCATCGGTCTGAACACCGATAACTGGGCTCAGGGTTACTTCGAATACGACTCCAAGAAGTCCGGTTCCACCACCACCAGCCACCTGCGCTTCGGTCCGGATCCGATCCACGCCCCGTACTTCATCGGCGAGAACGACGCTTCCTTCGTCGCCTGCCATATGTTCACCTTCCTTGAGAAGCTCGACATCCTCCGCTTCGCCAAGAAGGGCGGCACCTTCCTCCTGAACTCTATCTACGGTCCGGAAGAAGTTTGGGACAAGCTCCCGGTCGAAGTCCAGAAGGACATCATCGACAAGGAACTGAAGTTCTACGTCATCGACGCTTTCGCCGTTGCCAAGAAGACCGGCATGGGCGGCCGCATCAACACCATCATGCAGACCTGCTTCTTCGCCATCTCCGGCGTCCTGCCGCGCGACGAAGCGATTGAACAGATCAAGAAGGCCATTAAGAAGACCTACGGCAAGAAGGGCGACGCTGTCGTTGCTCAGAACTTCGCCGCTGTCGACGGCTCCCTTGAACACCTGTCCCAGGTCAATTACCCGAAGGTTGCCTCCAGCAAGATCCATCGTCTGCCTCCTGTCTCCGACAAGGCTCCGAAGTTCGTCCAGGATGTTATCGCCCCGATCATCTACGCTCACGGCGACAAACTCCCGGTCTCCAAGATGCCGGTTGACGGTGCCTTCCCGACCGCTACCACCCAGTGGGAAAAGCGCAACATCGCCCAGGAAGTTCCTGTCTGGAATCCGGAATCCTGCGCCCAGTGCGGCAAATGCGCCATCGTCTGCCCGCACGCCGCGATCCGCCAGAAGGTTTACGACCCGGCTCTGCTTGCCAACGCTCCTGCCACCTTCAAGTCCGCTGACTACAAGGCCAAGGATTTCGCCGGCTCCAAGTTCACCGTCCAGATTTCCGTTGAAGACTGCACGGGCTGCGGCCTCTGCATCGAAGCCTGCCCGACCAAGGCGAAGGGCACCCTCGCCATGGCTGCTCAGGTCCCGCTCCGCGAAACCGAACCTGCCAACTGGGACTTCTTCATGAACATCCCGGATCCGGACCGCACCAAGGTTGCCCTCGGCACCGTCAAGGGTTCCCAGCTGCTTCGCCCGCTGTTCGAGTTCTCCGGCGCCTGCGCCGGCTGCGGTGAGACCGCTTACATCAAGCTGCTCTCCCAGCTCTTCGGCGACCGCGCTCTCGTCGCGAACGCCACCGGCTGCTCCTCCATTTACGGCGGCAACCTGCCGACCACCCCGTGGTCCCAGAACGCCGACCACAAGGGTCCCGCTTGGGCCAACAGCCTCTTCGAAGACAACGCCGAATTCGGTCTCGGTATGCGCCTGACCGCCGACAAACTCTATGAGTATGCCTGCGAACTCGTCAAGCTGCTCTCCGCCGAAATCGGTGAAGACCTCGCCAACGGTCTCGTCAACGCCGACCAGAAGTCCGAAGCCGGTATTGCCGAACAGCGCGCCCGCGTTGCCGAACTGAAGAAGATCCTGCCTTCCGTCAACAGCCCGAAGGCTGCCGAACTGCTCGGCCTTGCCGATAACCTCGTCAAGAAGTCCGTGTGGATCTTCGGCGGTGACGGTTGGGCTTACGATATCGGTTACGGCGGTGTTGATCACGTCCTGGCTTCCGGCCGCAACGTCAACATCCTCGTCCTGGATACCGAAGTCTACTCCAACACCGGCGGTCAGGCTTCCAAGTCCACTCCGCGCGCCGCTGTCGCGAAGTTCGCTGCCAAGGGTAAGGATCTGCCGAAGAAGGACCTCGGCTACATCGCCATGACCTACGGTTACGTCTACGTCGGCCACGTCGCCATCGGCGCCAACGATGCCCAGACGGTCAAGACCTTCCTCGAAGCCGAAGCTTACGACGGTCCGTCCCTCATCATCGCCTACAGCCACTGCATCAACCACGGCATCAACATGCGCAACGGTCTGAACCAGCAGAAACTGGCTGTCGATTCCGGTCTGTGGTCCCTGTACCGCTACAACCCGGCCAAGATCGCCGAAGGCGAGAACCCGCTGACCATCGACTCCAAGGAGCCGACCGCCAACGTCATGGACTACGCTTATAACGAAAACCGCTATAAGATGCTGGTCAAGTCCGACGAGGCCCGTGCCGAAGCCCTGATGAAGCGCGCCGTGAAGGATGTTCAGAAGCGCAACATCCTCTACAAGCAGCTCTCCGAGCTCGACTACTCCATGTCCAAAGAGGACTGATTGAAATAAAAAACCGCGGGGGATCGACCCCCGCGGTTTTTTTTCTGCCTCGGAACGAGGCAGAAAGAGACCGGAGACCGGAGACCGGAGACCGGATAACGAAGTTGGAGCGGGGTTTCATATGATGTGCGTTCTTTTCTTTCTGCCGATGAATTAAGGCTTTCCCCACGGTAGCACCTGCCGATTAATGTTATCCGGTCTCCGGTCTCTCGTAAACAAAGCGCCCGATATTTGAAGACTTACTCCAACTAATGAGCGCGTTTAAGCCTTCCCCTTGAGGGGAAGGGGGCCCGCT
>CAVIKW010000159.1:0-4057 GCA_963643375.1 Flexilinea sp.
ACGTGCGAAGCCGTGCCTTGTGCTGAAGGGGGACCGCGTTAGCGGTGGATGAGGTCTGCGATAGCCCGGAACGCACGACACTCGAAGTCACGCCCACTTTCAGGCGCGTAATGTCCTTCCCCTCGAGGGGAAGGGGGACCACGTTAGTGGTGGATGAGGTGACCCGCGGACTCAATCCCCATTGCGGAGCGTGCAAACACAAAAAAACAGACCCACCCGGGTCTGTTTTTTTGTGTTCAAATATCGCTCTTACGCGTTCAACTGCGGGGTCGCGGATTTCTTGCCGTTCGGGGCGGGGAAGATCTCCTGGAATTCAGCATCCGTCAGCGTTTCACGCTCGATCAGGGCATTCGCGACGGCGGTGAGCTGCTCGCCGTATTCGGTCAGGATGGACTTCGCCTTGTTGTAGGCGTCGAGCACGATGCTGTCGACTTCGGCGTCGATCTTCTCGGCGATGGTCTCGGAGTAGTTGCGCTGTTCGGAGATCTCGCGGCCGAGGAAGACCATTTCATCCTTCTTGCCGTAGGCCAGCGGGCCGAGCTTGCTCATGCCGAGCTGGGTGACCATGGTGCGGGCCAGCTGCGAAGCGCGCTCGATGTCGTTGGAGGCACCGGAGGTGATGTCGTCGAACTTCAGTTCCTCGGCGGCGCGTCCGCCCATCAGGCTGACGATTTGGGCCAGCAGCTGCTTCTTGGAATTCAGGACGCGGTCTTCGGCGGGCAGGTTCATGGTGTAACCGCCGGCGGAACCGCGGCCGATGATGGTGATGCGGTGGACGGGGTCGCATTCGGGCAGGACGTTCATGACAACCGCGTGGCCGGCTTCGTGATAGGCGATGATGCTCTTCTCACTGTCGGTGATGTGGCTGGAGCGCTTCTCCGGACCCATGAGGACCTTCTCGAAGGCTTCTTCGAGCTCGGCGTTGCCGATTGTCTTCTTGCCGCGGCGGGCGGCTACGATGGCGGCTTCATTGACCAGGTTCTCAAGATCGGCACCGACCATTCCGACGGTACCGCGGGCGAGCTTCTGATAATCCACATCGTCTTCCATCGGCTTGCCCTTGGCATGGATGCGGAGAATCTGTTCGCGTCCGAGGACATCCGGGCGGTCAATGACAACACGGCGATCGAAACGGCCAGGGCGCAGCAGCGCGGGGTCAAGAATATCGGGGCGGTTGGTGGCGGCCATGACAATGACGGACGAATCCGTGCCGAAGCCGTCCATCTCGACCAGCATCTGGTTCAGGGTCTGTTCGCGCTCGTCATGCGAGCCGCCCAGACCGGCGCCGCGCTGGCGGCCAACCGCGTCGATTTCATCAATAAAGATAATGCAGGGGCTGTTCTTGCGGGCCTGTTCAAAGAGGTCGCGGACGCGGCTCGCGCCGACGCCGACGAACATTTCCACGAAGTCGGAGCCGCTGATGAAGAAGAACGGCACACCCGCTTCGCCGGAAACGGCTTTCGCGAGCAGTGTCTTACCGGTACCCGGGGAGCCGACGAGCAGGATGCCCTTCGGAATGCGGGCGCCGAGGGAGGTGAACTTCGCCGGGTTCTTCAGGAACTCGACGACTTCCTGCAGCTCTTCCTTGGCTTCCTCAATGCCGGCGACATCCGCGAAGGTGACGGTCGGGTTTTCACCGCGGATCATCTTCGCGCGGGACTTGCCGAAGTTCATCGCGCCGCTGCCTCCGCCCTGCTGGCGGTAGAGGATGATCATCAGAACGCCGAAGAGGACCAGCGGCAGGAACGAGACAATCAACGAAAGAACCGTTCCCCAGGCTGACGGTTCTTTGACGGTCAGGGTGACGGACTTCGCGGAGAGGTCATCCGCGGTGACGCCCAAAATCTCCAACTGTTCCAGGAGCGTTCCGTTGGATTCTTTGAGTGCTTTTACGATCTGTTTGGTTTTAAGCTGCGCGGTGACGGTGTCTTCCTGGACATTGATCTTGATGACGTTGCCGTCTTTGATCTCGTCGGCCAGCTGATTGATTGAAATGTATTCGCTGCTTCCTGAAGTCTTATCGCCTGTCATTCCGTAGAAGAGCAGGGAGATGATGCCGATAATGAGGAGCAGATAAGCGAAACTGGGTTGTCTTTTCTGCGTCACTTTATAATTTCCTCCTGATCATAACTCATTTCATTATACCAACGGAAACACGCATATTGGCATATTCGGTGTTTTTCTTTGAAAATATTAACCTTTGTCCCCACCTACGGAAGGATGCCGAGCCCGCCGATAAAAAAACACGCCGACAGCGTGAGGATCAGCAAAACTGTTGACGTGTTGCGGCGGTTCATTTTTCGGGAGCGTTACATCAGGTCTTCGGCGTCGTAGTCGATGACGGAGAAACGGCTGACGGTCGGCATCGCGTTCAGGCGGTCGGCCAGGGGCTGCGTGTCCTTCGCGGTGAATTCCACGGCGTAATCCGCGCCGTTCTTGGAATAGCTGCGGCTCTTGAACTTGAATGATTTCGCGGTCTCCTTCAGCGCGGCGGTGAGGCCGGCTTCGTCGGATTCATCGCTGTGCGCGATCAAAACGCAGGGGCGGCGCCCGAAATTCAGGCGTTCGAACACAAGCAGGATCACCGTCACCACCAGCGAAGTCAGTACGCCGACTTCATAGAGCTGGCAGCCGCAGACGATGCCGGTGTGGACGGACCAGAGGATGTAGAGCATATCCACGGGATCCTTGACCGCGGTGCGGTAGCGGATAATGGCCAGGGCGCCGATGGTGCCGAGCGTGATGACCAAATTCGACTGCAGGCAGAGGATGATGGTCGCGATGAAGAACGGCAGGACGCAGATGGAGATGTTGAACGAGCGGTTGAAGAACGCCCGCTTCGATACCAAGCGGTAGATAATGAATTCATACAGCGCGAGCACGAGCACCATGCCCAGCACGGAGAGAATCACTCCCGTCGGGACGGCGCTGTTGGAGTAGTTGCTTTCGATCGAGCTGATAATTTTTGTAACAGAGTTCATGAGTCGGCTCCCAAATAATACAAATGCTGCGGTAATTATAACATCGGAACGCGGCTGTTTGAAAAATAATGCCAACGCGGAAGCCCCGAACCGTCACCAATGCGCCGAATTCCGCGCCCGATGTTTTATAATTATTGCGTCACTATGTGCAAATAATACTTTTACAGAAGGTAATTCATGGCTGAACTGAATAATCTTGAAAAAATCCGTGTAGAGAAGATCAACAAATTAAAGGAACTCAACATTGAGCCTTATCCGACCCGTTCTTATGTGAACAGCACCATTCAGAAGGCCCGCGAAGCCTTCGAAACCGCCGAGAAGAACGGCGAAACCGACACCGAGGAATATATCCTCGCCGGCCGTATGCGAAGCCTGCGCGTCATGGGCAAGCTTGCTTTCACCCACATTGAAGACGCTACCGGCCGCATCCAGCTCTTCCTGCGCGTCAACGAGATGGGCGAGAAGCTGCAGTTCTTCAAGGACTACTTCGACCTCGGCGATTTCGTAGAAGCCCGCGGTACGCTGATGCGCTCCAAGTCCGGTGAGATTTCCCTGCTCGCGACCGATATCCGCATGCTGGCGAAAGCCGTTTCTCCGCTTCCGGCCGCGAAGGAAGAAGAAGTGAACGGCGAGATCGTCCGCCATACCGGTTTGAGCGATCCCGAACTGCGCTACCGCCAGCGCTACGCCGACCTCGTTGTCAATCCCGAAGTCAAGGACATCTTCCGCAAGCGTTCCAAGATCGTCAGCTCCCTGCGCAGCTTCCTCGACAGCCATGACTTCCTCGAAGTCGAGACCCCGGTCCTCCAGCCGATTTACGGCGGTGCCGCCGCGCGTCCGTTCGTGACCCATCACAACCAGCTGCACCAGGATCTGTACCTGCGTATCTCCTTCGAGCTCTATCTGAAGCGTCTGCTCGTCGGCGGCCTCGACCGCGTTTATGAAATCGGCCGCGACTTCCGCAACGAAGGCGTCTCCTACAAGCACAACCCGGAATTCACCCAGCTTGAGTTCTATTGCGCTTACTTCGATTATCAGAAGGTCATGAGCTTCGTCGAAGAAATGCTCCGCTACAC
>CAVIKW010000160.1:0-4051 GCA_963643375.1 Flexilinea sp.
TGCCCGGCGCCGGGGTGACTGAGAAGCTAAAATAATTTTCACATTTTCCATACTTGTATTTTAACGCAAAAAGGGAAAAAATAGTCAATAGTCAGTAGTCAGCAGTCAATAGTTTTGCGCACGATAGGGGAAGGGGTGCTTACATATCGGGTGCTTTTTTTGACGCTTCGCGACAGTGGATGTGTCCGCGGGTCACCTCATCCACCGCTACCGTGGTCCCCCTTCCCCTCGAGGGGAAGGACAATAGCGCGGTCGAAGTTGGAGCGGGTGCTCGAGTATCGGGCGCGTTTTTATAAAGAGACCGGAGACCAGAGACCAGATAACATTATCGGGCGTGACTTCCGCTGTCGGGCGCGTATGACATATAAACGGGATGTCCGCCCGATAATTGAAGGCTCGCTCCAACTACGTTATCCGGTCTCTGGTCTCCGGTCTCTTTTTTTTCCCTCACTTCCCTTGTGAAAAACGGCACACTTGAAGTATAATCAACCCGTCTGACATTGAAATTTCGCATTGAGATGAAAGACGCGGGACATTTTCCTCTTTCCTGAGCGGACCGCCGTGAGCCGGTTCGTGAAGCAGAGCGGAGATATGATTGAGCATTTCATGGACTGCGTCTTTTTGTCGGACGCGGTCTTTTTTTATACATAGGAGAATTTATCATGCCGTCACGTCTCGCGTTGATCGCAATTGTCGTCGAAGATCCGGATACCGTCGAAGCTCTGAATGGGCTCCTGCATGAATACAGCCGCTTTATCATCGGGCGGATGGGCGTTCCCTGCCCGTCCCGCGGGATCTCGCTGATTTCGGTCGCCGTTGACGCACCGCAGAATGTCATCAGCGAACTCTCCGGCAAGGTCGGCCGTCTTTCCGGCATCAATGTCAAGACGGCGTACGCCAACGTCAAGGAGAAGGATGAAGCGTAACGGCATCTCCCCGCTGTGGAAGGTGCTGCTCCCGCTGCTGCCGATCGGCGCGGCGCTCTTCGCGTTGTGCGCGGGGCGGATGTCCATCGGGGTCGGCGAAGTGATTGCCTCCGTCGGGGCGAAACTGACCGGCGGCGAAGCCGGCTCCGGACAGGTTGAGATGGTGCTGTGGAAGATCCGCTTCCCGCGGATCCTGCTCGCCCTCCTGGTCGGCGCGGGACTCTCCGTCAGCGGCGCGGCGTTCCAGAGCCTGTTCTCGAATCCGCTCGCCTCGCCCGATACCTTGGGCGTGGCGTCGGGGGCAAGCTTCGGCGCGGCGCTGGGACTGCTCCTCGACCTCCCGCAGCTCGGCGTGCAGCTCTTCGCCGTCCTCTTCGGGATGATCGCCATGGCGCTGACGGTTCTCACCGGACTGACGCGGAAACAGCGGGCGTTCTCGTCCGTAGTGCTTGCCGGCATCATGATCGGCTCGCTCTTCTCGGCGATGCTTTCGTTCGTGAAGTTCACCGCCGACACCGAGACGAAGCTCCCCGCCATCACTTACTTCCTGATGGGGAACCTCTCCGCGGCGAATTACCGTTCGCTCGCGGTCGGGGCGCCGATCATCATCCTCAGTGTACTCATTCTCTTCCTGCTGCGCTGGCGTATGAACCTGCTGCCGCTGACGGAGGAGGAAGCGCGGGCCTTCGGCGTGAACCTGAAATCCCTGCGCGCGGTGACGATCGTCTGCGCGTCGGCGGCTGCCTCATCCTGCATCGCGATGTGCGGACAAGTCGGCTGGGTCGGCTTGATCGTCCCGCACATGGCGCGGATGCTCTTCGGCTCCAATCATATGCACGTCATCCCCGCGTCGATCTTCATCGGCAGCGCCTATCTGGTATTGGTGGACACCGCGGCGCGTTCCATTTCCGCGGCGGAGCTGCCGATTTCAATTCTGACCGCCCTCATCGGCGCGCCGTTCTTCATCCTGCTGATGCGGAAGACGGAAGGGGGGATGCTGTGATCCTGCGCGTGGAAAACGGATGCTTCGCCTACCGCGGCGGCGCGGAGGTCTTGCGGAATGTCAACCTCGAGGCGTCTTCCGGGGAGCTCACCGCGGTGCTCGGTCCGAACGGATCGGGGAAGACGACCCTGCTTCGCTGCCTGCTCGGGCAGTTGAAATGGAGCGCCGGCCGTTCGTTGATTGAGAATGGGGACGCGAAGCGGATTTCCTACGTCCCCCAAGCCCGCGGCGTCGTCAGCCCGCTTTCGGTGGAGGACATGATCCTCATCGGGCGGACGGGACACATGGACCTCTTCGGCACGCCGTCCGCGCGGGACCGTGAGATCGCGCGGGAAACGGCGGAACGCCTCGGCATCGCGGGACTGCTCAACCGGCGCTGTACGGAGATCAGCGGCGGGGAGCTGCAGATGGTGCTCATCGCCCGCGCGCTCGCCGCGGAGCCGGAGTTGATCGTTTTGGACGAGCCGGAATCCAATTTGGATTTCCGCAACCAGCTGATCACGCTGGATATTCTCACCGGGCTGAAGGCGAGCGGCATCTGCTGCCTCTTCAACACCCATTACCCCGAGCACGCCCTGACCCGCGCCGACCGTACGCTGCTGCTGCCGAAGAACGGAACACCGATCTTCGGACCGACCGCGGATGTGCTGACGGAGGCGAACATCGCGGCCGTGTTCGGCGTGGATGCTTATATCGGAGAATCCGGCGGGATGAAATTCATCCTGCCGAGAAAGATCATTTGATTGTAAAAACTTTTGAAGGAGCTTTTCAAAATGAAGAAGTCTTATGTCGTGTTAACCGTTCTGTTCGTTTTGCTCATCTCCGTGCTGTGCGCCTCCGCGGAGGACACCATCACCATCGTTGATCACGCCGGGAACGAAGTCACCCTCCCCGCCGAGATCAAGCGCATCGCCGTCGCGGACATCTTCCCGATTCCGTCCGTGCTGGCTGTCTTCTTTGACTCCGCCGAGAACCTCGTCGGCATCGCTCCGCAGGCCATGGCTGCCGCCAAGAACGGTCTGCTCTCCGAGCTCTATCCCGAGATCCTGAACGCCGAAACCGGCTGGACCGACGGGACGAATGTCAACGTCGAGGAACTTGCCAAGCTGGAACCGGACGTCGTCATTTACTCCGCGGGCAACGCTGTCAACGGCGACGTGCTTCGCGACGCGGGCTTCAACGCTGTCGGTATTTCCGCCGGCAAGTGGGGTTACAACGCCATTGAGACCCTGAATCAGTGGATTGACCTCTTCTCGCAGATGTTCCCGAGCAACGACCGCGCCGAGAAGGTTCGCGCTTACAGTGAGGACGTTTACGCCTTCGTCCGCGAACGTGTTGAGACTTTGAGCGACGATCAGAAGGAGAAGGTCTTCTTCCTCTTCCAATATAACGACTCCACCATCTCAACCTCCGGTCAGAAGTTCTTCGGCCAGTGGTGGGCGGATGCCATCAATGCCGTCAACGTCGGCGGTGAGCTGGAGAATGAGATGTCCACCCCCGTCAACCTCGAACAGGTCTACGCCTGGAACCCGGATCGCATTCTCATCACGAATTTCAATACCGCGACCCCGGATGACCTTTACAACAACACCGTCGGTTCCTATGACTGGTCCGGCATCAATGCTGTGGCCGATCACAAAGTCAGCAAGATGCCGCTCGGCATGTACCGTTCCTACACCTGCGGCGTGGATACGCCCGTGACGCTGCTGTGGATGGCGAAGACGGTTTATCCGGAACTCTTCGAGGATGTTGACATCACCGAGGAAGCGAAGAAGTATTACAACGAGGTCTTCGGCATCACCCTGACCGACGACCAGGTTGCCCGCATCTTCGCCCCGTCCGCGGAGGCCTCGGCGTTCTAACTGCAGTGAGGAGTTAGGAGTTGAAATAACTCTTCGGGTGCTCGATAGACAATATCGGGCGCCCGTTTTTTTGTATTGTGACGCTCCGCGAAGGGGAGCGCCGGGCTCCGGAGACGAGCGCTCACCTTCTCGAGCGCCGGCGAGCGGAGCGTTGCCGAATCGCTCGATATTGGAAGCCCCGCCCCCTTTTTAGAGCGCGTATCTGCCTTCCCCTCGAGGGGAAGGGGGCCCGCTTGCGGGGGATGAGGTGCGCGATAGCA
>CAVIKW010000161.1:0-4032 GCA_963643375.1 Flexilinea sp.
ACCGCAAGCGGTCCCCCTTCCCCGGAAAGACAGTGAGGAGTTAGGAGTGAGGAGTGAGGAGTTGTTGCGCCCGCTATTCGAAGGTACGCTTCAATTATCGGGCACCGCTATTGACTATTGACTACTGACTATTGACTCTTTCAACTCCTCACTCCTAACTCCTCACTCCTCCCTGCCTCTATGACATACATCACCTAAAACCCCTGTTTTGTAATTGAAATGAGCCATGCCGAGGAAAGACTCTTATAATTCTATACAATCTTATTTTGTTGGAGTATAAAACAGCAATGTCAGAAAATATCGTCAACCCTATTGAACAGGGCGCAAACCTTGACGCCGACAACAACATGGCTTCCCTTCTCGAATCCGAAGGCATGAACATTGATTTCCCCTCTCAGGGCGAGATCCGTCAGGGCATTATCGCCAGCATCACTCCCAACCAGATCCTGGTGAGTGTTGGCACCAAATCCGAAGGCATCATCACCGGGCGTGAACTCGAAGCTATCCCGGACGCTGAACGCGCAGCTCTGGCAGTCGGTCAGGAAATCCCGGTTTACATCATCAACCCCGAAGACAGCAACGGCAACCTCGTTCTCTCCTACACCCAGGCTCGTGAAGAAGAGAATTGGAAGAACGCTGAAGAACTCATGGCCAACAAGACCCCGTTCGAAAGCAAGATCATTGCCTACAACAAGGGCGGCCTCATCGTCGGTCTGAACGGCCTGCGCGGTTTCGTCCCCGCTTCCCAGATCGCCCTTTCCCGCCGCGCTTCCATGACCGGCGACACTCCGGAACAGCGCTACGGCAAGATGATCGGCGAACCGATCACCTGCATCGTTATCGAAGTGGACCGCGAACGCCGCCGTCTGATCTTCTCCGAACGCCAGGCTTCCAATGAGACCCGCGAAGTCATCAAAGAACGCATCATCGAGAACCTGCACGAAGGCGACATCCGCAAGGGCCGCGTCACCAGCCTCGCCGACTTCGGCGTCTTCGTCAACATCAACGGTGCCGACGGCCTCGTTCACCTTTCCGAGATTTCTTGGAACCAGGTCAAGAACCCGGCCGAAGTCCTCAAGGTCGGCGATGAAGTTACCGTGAAGGTCATCTCCGTCGATAAGGACAAGAAGCGCATCGGCCTGTCCATCCGCCAGACCCAGGAAGATCCCTGGAGCGACCGCATCGCGAAGTATCAGGTCGGCCAGCTGCTCGAAGCCGAGATCACCCGCCTGACGAAATTCGGTGCTTTCGCGAAACTGGAAGACGACCTCGAAGGCCTGATCCACATCTCCGAAATCTCCGAGAAGCGCATCACCCACGCCAAGGAAGTCCTGCACGAAGGCGATAAGGTCACCGTCCGTGTGATCAAGATCGACCCCGACGCCCATCGCATCGGCCTGTCCATCCGCCGCGTCGACTCCATGGCTTACGCCGATCAGGACTGGAAGTCCCTCCTCGGCGAGTAATCCATTCGTTGAACGTAAAAACGCTTCCTTGAAAGAGGAAGCGTTTTTTATTTTGCAGCTTTGGGGCGTGACTGCGAGTGTCGGGCGCGCATTATTAACGCTCCGCGACAGTGAAGGAGTCTGCAGGTCACCTCATCCCCCGCAAGCGGGCTTAAGCCTTCCCCTTTGAGGGGAAGGGGGACCACGTTAGTGGTGGATGAGGTCAAGGCTGCGTCAGCAGCCGCCCCTCAAGGGGAAGGACAATACGCGCTCATTAATTGGGGCGAGTCTTCGAATATCGAGCAGCGCGGCAACGCTCCGCGTGGGGATTGCGTCTTTCCACATTGCGGCGAGCGAAGCGTTGCCGCGATACCGCGCTGTCGGACGTTGGAAGCTCCCCTTCGCGGAGCGTTTTGAACCGAAATACACCCGCCCGACACTCGAAGACCCGCTCCAACCACGTTATCCGGTCTCCGGTCTCCGGTCTCTAATTCAAAACAAAAAGACCACGCATACGCGTGGTCTTTTTGTTTTGAATGATTACCCTTCCTTCTTCTCGGGGAGCACAACCTTCAGGTGCAGTTCCTCGAGCTGGCCGGGCATGGTCTCGGACGGAGCGCCGGACATGACGCAGCGGGCCTGGGTGTTCTTCGGGAAGGCGATGATCTCGCGGATGTTCGGCTCTTCGGCGAGGATCATAACCAAGCGGTCGACGCCCGGGGCGATGCCGCCGTGCGGCGGAGCACCGTATTCGAAGGCGTCCATCATCTGGTGGAAGCGTTCGCGGGCAACTTCCGGGGACATGCCGATGATGCCGAAGATCTTCTCCAGCAGCCAGCGTTCGTGAATTCGCAGGGAACCGGACGCCAGTTCGTAGTTGTTCAGAACCATGTCGTACTGGTTGCCGCGGACCTTGCCGGGATCGGTGTCGAGGTATTGGAAGTCTTCCTCAACCGGGCGGGTGAACGGATTGTGGAGGGCGTCCCAGCGGTTTTCTTCTTCGGACCACTCAAAGAGCGGGAAGTCGTAAATCCAGCAGAAGGCGAGCGCGTCCTTATCGCGGAGGCCGAGGCGGTCGCCCATGAGAACACGCAGGCGGGCGAGGGAGTCGTAGACGACGGCCTTCTTGTCGGCGACGAAGAGCAGCAGGTCGCCGTTCTCGGCGTCCATACGCTTCATCAGCTCGGCCCATTTCTCTTCGGAAATGAACTTGTGCATCGGCGCGGAGATTTCGCCCTTCGGGCTGATCTTGACGTAAGCGAGGCCGTGGGCGCCCCAGAGCTTGACCTGTTCGGTCAGCTCATCGAGCTGCTTGCGGGAATACTCGCCGCAGGTCTTCGCGTTGATACCGCGGACGTTGCCGCCGTCCTTGACAGCGTTCTCGAAAACGGAGAAACCGCAGTCGCCGGCCCAGTCGGTCATGTCGACGAGCTCCATCCCGAAGCGCATATCCGGCGCGTCCTTACCGAAGCGGTCCATCGCTTCCTGATAAGTCAGGCGCGGCCACGGCTTGTTGACGACGTGCTTGTTCGGCGTAACTTTCTCGACGAGCTCATTCATCAGGCCTTCCATCAGGTCGAAAATGTCGTCGCGGTGGCAGTAGGACATTTCAATGTCGAGCTGGGTGAATTCCGGCTGGCGGTCGCCGCGGGGGTCTTCATCACGGAAGCAGCGGGCGATCTGGAAATACTTGTCAACACCGGCCACCATCAGGAGCTGCTTGAGCTGCTGCGGGGACTGCGGGAGGGCGTAGAACTCGCCCGGGTAAATGCGGGACGGGACGAGGTAGTCGCGGGCGCCTTCCGGGGTGGTTTTGAAAAGAATCGGGGTCTCGATCTCAAGGAAGCCCTTTTCGTCGAGGTAATCGCGCATGAATTTCTCGATCTTATGGCGCAGGATGAGGTTGTCGCGCATCTTCTCGCGGCGCAGGTCCAGGAAGCGGTACTTCAAGCGGATCTGTTCGTCAACCTTCTCTTCGGGGTTGCTGATGGAGAACGGCAGCACCTTGCAGGTGTTGAGGACGGTGATCTCATTGGCCTTGACTTCGATTTCACCGGTGTCGAGGTTCGGGTTGGAACCGCCTTCGCGGATGGCGACGGTACCGACTACCTGCAGCACCCATTCGAAACGCAGCTGAGAGCAGACTTCCGTGAATTTGGGGTCTTCGGTATTGATAACGACCTGGGTTAACCCGTATCGGTCGCGAAGGTCAACAAAAAGGACGCCGCCGTGGTTGCGATAGCGGTGTACCCAGCCGGCGAGGGTTACGCTCTTGCCGACATCGGAGGCGCGCAGCTCTCCGCAAGTATGAGTTCTATACATAATATTCCGCCTTTAATTGCTTACGTATCTTCGATTCTTGCATCGAATTTATTCTAAATTATACACGCTTTCGTGAGAGGGGGAGGGGATTTTTGTATTTAATAGTTAGCAGACAGAAGTGACCGGAGACAGGAGACAGGATAACATTAATCAAGGCAATCAACAATGAGAAACAAGCCTTAACTTAAACCGCGCTTAAGCCTTCCCCTCGAGGGCGTGCGTAAGCCGTGCCTTGTGCTGAAGGGGGACCGCTTCGCGGTGGATG
>CAVIKW010000162.1:0-4006 GCA_963643375.1 Flexilinea sp.
ATTGTCCTTCCCCTCGAGGGGAAGGGGGACCACGTTAGTGGTGGATGAGGTGAACTGCAGACGCCTCCACTGTCGCGAAGCGTTTTGCACTCTGTATAAACAGCGCCCGATATCGGAAATCACTTCCAACTATCGGGCGCCGCTATTGCCTATTGCCTACTGCCTATTGACTAAACCCTGCCGCGCAGCGGCATCAATTCCTTCTCCGATCAATATGCGACTCCGTGTAATACCGCTCTTTGTCGGCATACATTTCGTGGTCGGCCTGTTTGATCAATTCATCAATATCACCGTCGGATTCGGCCGTGATGATGCCGATAGCGAGGGAGATCGACGTGATGTACTTTCCCTTGAACGCCGCGCAGCGGGCCGTCAGGCGTTCGCGCAGCTCGTCCGCGGATGGGCTGTCTTCATTGAGGATGGCCGCGAATTCATCCCCGCCGACACGGCAGCAGATGCCGTACGGCTCCAGGACTTCGCGAAGGGTGCTCGCGGCCCCGCGGATCAGTTCGTCGCCCGCGTGGTGGCCGATTTCGTCATTGGCGTGCTTCAGTCCGTTCAGATCGAAGGAGCAGATCTTCATATTCGGGCGGAGGCCTTCCTCGCGGAGCTGCTGCAGCCGGGTTTCATAGGCGCGGCGGTTCGGCAGTCCCGTCAGCTGGTCGATGTGAATGAGCTCGAGGTTGTGATGTTCGAGCGCCAGACTGCCGATTTTGATGAAGTTCATGTAGCCTCCCACCAGCATGGAAAGAAATCCGAAGGAGAGGATGTTGGTGCAGTTCATGGCGAAGATGCTCGGCGCCTGACGCGCGGCGGCAAGGGGAAGGTAAGTCCCGATGGCGAGCACGATGACGGCAATGATGCGCGCCGGGATGTCCGTGATCAGGATCGGGAACGCGAAAAGGCTCACCGTGAAGGTGACGCTGAGGAAATTCCGCTTGGTATAGGTACCGAGGGCGATGCCGTACGCGAAGAGCAGCGCGGTGAAGAGATACATACAGAAGTAGACGCGGCCCGGCGTGTTTCGGCTGCCTGTCAGGGTGATGAAAAGGATCATGATGAGCGGGATGAAGGAGATGGCGTACACGTTCCGGTTCTCAACGATGACGGGGTTGAAGAAGGTCAAGGCGAGCATGACCAGCTGCGCGAACGCCGTGATGGCGCAGTACACGATGAGCGCCTTGCGGTTGCCTTCCGTAATGCTTGGGAAGACCGCGCTGTAAGTCTTTTTATCAAGGCCTCCGTACAGGAGGAAGTTCCGAATTTTAGTCCACATAAGCTGCCTTTTTCGATTTGTAAAAAACGCCGCGCGGAACGACCGAGCTATCTTTCCGCGCGGCAGAAATTATTTTGATTTCGGATATTGATTATACCCTAACGGAGGATGAAATCCGTCGAGAAGGGACACCCCGGCCGTATGAATGTCACCCGCGGCGGGTGCAATTCGTCTAATCCCTCACGCGTGAATGGGAAGCCGCCCGAATCATGTTAAAATGATAAATGAGGAGATTATTTATCATGTCCGAAGCTTACAACATCATTTCCGATACCACCCTGACCTACAATCAGCAGTTGATCGGCCTGGCCCGCCTCGGCGAAGCCACCGACCACACGCTTGTTTATTCCGACGATTATTACAAAGCCAAAGCGGCCGGCGCGCTGTGCGACCTGAACGAAGGCGGCATGCCCTACCGTCCGCGCTACATCTGCCCGGATTACTCCATCCTCTTCGAGAAGGGATGCGACTTCCTCGGCCTTGAACCGCCGAAGGACCTGATGGATGCCTGCAACAGCCTGCTCATCATGTATAAGCACGTCCCGTCCATCACCACCTTCCCGGTGTTCCTCGGCGAGCTGGATAAGCTCCTGGAGCCCTTCGTCATCAAGGAAGACCGCGCCTTCGCCAAGAAGGTTCTGCGCAACTTCCTGCTCCACATTGACAAGACCCTGACCGACTCCTTCGTGCACGCCGACATCGGCCCGGAAGACTCCGTCACCGGCCGTCTGCTGCTGGAGCTCTCCGAAGAGATGCAGCTGGCGATCCCGAACCTGACGCTGAAGTACGACCCCGAGCTGACGAGCGACGACTTCGCCCTGGCCTGCGTGAAGTGCATGCTGAAGGTCTCGAAACCGTCCTTCGCCAACCACCGCATGTTCGAGAAGGAATGGGGTCACTACGCCATTGCCTCCTGCTACAACGGCCTGAAGATCGGCGGCGGCGGTTTCACCCTGCCGCGTATGCGCCTTTATGAATGTTCGCTGACCGCGAAGTCCCCGGAAGACTTCCTCGAACGCGAGCTGCCGCGCTATATTGACCTCCAGCTGGAATACATGGACAAGCGCGTCAAGTTCATCGTCGAAGACTCCGCCTTCTTCAAGTCCAATTTCCTCGTCACCGAAGGCTTCGTGAAACAGGAAAACTTCGACGGTATGTTCGGTATGGTCGGCTTGGCGGAATGCTGCAACCACCTGCTCGGCATCACCGACAAGAAGAAGGGCTTCGGCCACAGCAAGGAAGCCCTCGAGCTCGGCGTCAAGATCATGGACGTCATGCAGAAGCGCGTCTCCGAACACGTCGCGCCGTACTGCGATGCCTTTGACCATCATTACCGCCTGCACGCCCAGGTCGGCATCAATACCGACGGCCTCGAAGACGCTCCGGGCACCCGCATCCCTGTCGGCGCGGAGCCGACCATCCTCGAGCAGCTCAAGGTCAACGAAGTCTTCCAGAAGTACTTCCCGACCGGCACCGGCGACATCTTCAAGTTCGAGGAAACCTTCATCAACACCCCGGAAGCCGTCCTCGACATCATCAAGGGCACGATCAACCGCGGTCTGCGTTACTTCACGGGCTACCTTGAGAATAACGACGTCGTCCGCGTGACCGGTTACCTCGTCAAGAAGTCCGAGATCGAGAAGCTGAATCAGAAGAAACAGTCCCTGAACAACGTCACGATTTACGGCAAGCAGGCCGACGACTTCGGCAATGCCCTGAAGCGCAGAGTCGTCAAATCCGGTGATGAGCAGTTATGATCAAGGCACCCGTCAATAAAATTATCGAGTTTTCAAATGTAGATGGACCGTCCAACCGGACGTCCATCTTTTTTCAGTCCTGCAATTTCAACTGCCGCTACTGCCACAATCCCGAGACGATCCATTACTGCGTCGGCTGCGGGACGTGCGTGAAGAACTGCCCGGTCCAAGCGCTGCGGTTTGAAGGGAAGAACGTCGTCTGGGATTCGGAAAAGTGCGTCGGCTGCGACACCTGCATCAAGGTCTGCCCGAACAACGCCTCGCCGAAGATCACGTGGATGACGGTGGACGACGTCGCGGCGAAGCTTGAGGAGACCCGCCCCTACATCAAGGGGATCACCACCTCCGGCGGCGAATGTACGCTGCAGAAGGATTTCCTCGTCCCGCTCTTCGACCGCGCGCATGCCATGGGATTGACCTGCTTCGTCGACTCCAACGGCAGCTGCGACTTCGAGGCGAACCCCGCGCTGACGAACGCGCTTGATATGGTCATGCTTGACGTCAAGGCATTCGACCCCGCTCGGCATCGCGACCTGTGCGGCGTCGACAATGCCATGGTGATCAAGAACCTCCGCTACCTGCTCAAGATCGGCAAGCTCTGGGAAGTGCGGACGGTCATCCTCCCCGGACAGGATGCGTTGAACACGGACACCGTCACCCGCACGGCTGAGATTATCGGCGACCGCTGCATTTACAAGATCATCCGCTACCGTCCCTTCGGGGTGCGGGAGTCCATGATCCCGTATCTGTCCGAGGACCTCTGTTCCGAAGAGGAAGCGCAGCGTTACGTCGACCTCGCGAAATCCCTCGGAGCCTCACAGGCGAGGATCATCTGATCCCGCCCGCGGGATGACGAAAAAAGCACCCGGCAGAGGCCGGGTGCTTTTAAATTACCGAAAATGCGGCTGCTTCGGCGGTCTCCCTACGCGATATGCGAACGCACCTTCGCCGCGACCATATCCAACGCCGCGAC
>CAVIKW010000163.1:0-3999 GCA_963643375.1 Flexilinea sp.
ATTCCGTGACCATCCGCGGCGTCCGCCATACCTACAGACGGATGGCGATGTCGATTGCGAGATAGCGCGAAGCGCGAGCTTCGCGCAGAGACCGGAGACCGGAGACCGGATAACATTATTCGGCAGGTGCTGCCGTGGGGAAGGCTTGAATTCATCGGCAGAAAGAAAAGAACGCCCGCCGGTTGAAGACTCGCATCAAGTATGTTATCCGGTCTCTGGTCTCTTCTCACTCCTCACTCCTAACTCCTCCCTGCTTTTTCCCCCTTTCTCAAGTACTGAATTTTCCCTCCCGGGCGCGATTTGGTTATAATATATCTTGGTTTAATTTTTATTCGTGGAGCGTATCTATGAAAACATTCCGCAAACAAACAAGAATAATCCTGCTAGCGCTTTTGGCTGTCCTCTGCGTATGCAATCTCGCGGCTGCCGACAGCAAAACGGTGCAGATTTATCTTTTCCGCGGGGAGGGATGTTCCCACTGCGCGGCAGAGGAACCCTATCTGCAGTACCTCAAAGATGAAGTTTACGGCAGCAAAATCGAGATTCATTCCTATGAAATCTGGTACAACGAAGAGAACGCCGCGAAGGCGCAGCAGTTCGCCGACGCGTACGGTGAGGAAGTCAACGGCGTTCCGATGACCTTCATCGGCCGTTATTACGTCAACGGCTTCAGTGAAGACACGAAGAGCACCATCCGCGCCGCCATTGAGAACGAACTTCAGGCCGGCCCGGTCGACCCGCAGGAAGTCGTCGACGGCATCGTTGACCGCGACGGCGTCCGCCTGATTGAGGAGCCCGACAACACCACCGTGAACATTCCCCTGATCGGGGAAGTAAACCTCTCCGGCAAGAGCCAGCTGCTGACGACGATCATCATCGGCATTGTCGACGGCGTCAATCCCTGCTCGCTGTGGGTGCTGACCATGCTCCTCGCGATGGTCGTGCACACCGACTCCCGCAAGAAGACGCTCATCATCGGCTTCGTCTATATCTTCGTCACCGCGGGCATTTACGCCCTCTTCATCCTCGGCGTCTTCTCATTGCTGAGCTACGTCCGCTATATGAAATGGATTCAGGTCGGCGTTGCCGTTCTGACGCTGATCCTCGGCCTCATCAACCTGAAAGATTACTTCTTCTTCAAACAGGGCGTCTCCCTGACCATTGAGGACGAGAAGAAGCCGGGCATTTACAAGAAAATGCGCAACGTCGTCAAGAACTCCGACAACATGGGCGCAATGATCGGCGCCACCGTCGCGCTGGCAGCCGGCGTGTCGCTGGTGGAGTTCTCCTGCACCGCCGCGTTCCCGGTCATCTGGTCGAATATCCTCGCTTCCCGCGGTGTCGGGAAAGTGGAATTCGCCCTGCTGCTTCTGCTTTACATGGTGCTTTATCAGCTGGATGAGATCATCATCTTCCTCATTGTCACCATCACGATGAAATCCAAGAAGATGGGTCAGGAAGAAGGCCGCGTCATGAAGCTCTTCAGCGGCCTGCTCATGGTCACGCTGAGCATTGTCATGATCATCAACCCGTCCATCATGAACAACCTCGGCACGACACTGCTGGTCTTCGCGCTGGCGCTGATTATGACGCTCATCATCCTGCTCATCACCGGCGTGATCCTGCCGAAGTTCGGCATTTACATCGGCCACGTGAAGGATCCGGAAGAGGAACAGGCGAAGAAGTCGGAATCCGCCCATGAGAAGAAACACGAATCCGAACACAAAAAGAAGCATGAACACGAGCACGAGAAGAAATCCGAATCCGAGCCCGTGAAGGAAGCGGAAGCCGAACATTCGAAAGAGCCGGAAGCCGAGTCCGAGAAGGAATCGGAAGAGAAATCCGAGTAAAGGCTCGAAACCTTAAATAAAATCAGCCTCCAATTGCGGAGGCTGTTTTTGTTAAGAATGCGGTCACGAACGGCGTTTACGAATTCGGAACCAAGTCGTCCGTGTCGAAGCCCTGCTCCTTCAGGAAGGCGATGTCCTTTTTGTTAAGGTCAGCCTTCCGCAGCAGATCGGGACGCCGCTGCGCGGTGCGGATGAGGCTCTGATGGCGGCGCCATTCATTGATCTTGGCATGGTTGCCGTTCTGCAGTACCTCGGGAACGGTCCAGCCGCGGAACTCCGCCGGGCGGGTGTAATGCGGATATTCCAGAAGGTACTGCGCGTGGGAGTCGTCGAACGCGCCGTCCGGGTCGCCCAGGACGCCGGTGAGGTTGCGGCTGATGGCGTCAATCAAAATCAGCGCCGGCAGCTCCCCGCCGGTGAGAACGTAATCGCCGATGGAGATTTCATCCGTCACCAGGTGTTCGCGGATGCGTTCGTCGAAGCCCTCGTACCGTCCGCAGATCAGCGCCACCCGCGGGTATTCGGCGAATTTCTGCGCGTCCTGCTGGGTGAAGATGCGTCCCTGCGGCGTCAGCAGGATCACCGGACAGTCCGGCGGGGTGCCGACCACGGATTCCACCGCCGCGAAGACGGGATCGGGCTTCATGACCATGCCCCCGCCCCCGCCGTAAGGCGGTTCGTCGGTGACGTGGTGCTTCCCCTCCGCCCAGTCGCGGATGTTGTGAATGTCGACGGAGATCAATCCGTTTTCGATGGCTTTGTTCAGAATGCTGCAGCCGAGGTAGCCGCTGAATACCTGAGGGATCAATGAAAAGACGTCAAATTTCATGAAGACAATTATAATCCCGAAAGTACGCCCGCGGACTGTATTCCGATACGGTCCGGAGAGGGTTGTTCGCGGCGGGCTGTGGATTATAATTGAAAAAAACGGCTCTGCCCGTGAGATACGAGGTTGATTATGAGAAAAATTCCGTTCATCATGCTGATGTTCTGTCTGATTTTCGGCAGCGCCGCCGCGCAGGAGGTTGAACCGACCTTCGATCCGTTCGCGGCGGGCTCATTCTACGCGGCAACGCCGACCCCGACGCCCGAAGTTGTTGAAGAGGAGACCGAGAAGGTCACGAATGACGGCGCGGAGATGGTCTTGATCCCGGCGGGGACCTTCATCATGGGCTCCGACGCGGATGACGCGCTGACGGATTCCAAGCCGGCGCATGAGGTCTACCTCGACGCCTATTGGATCGATAAATACGCCGTGACCAACGACCAATTCAAACAATGCGTCGCGGCGGGCTACTGCTATGAGCCCCGCGACCTGACCTCCGCCACCCGCGAGGACTATTACGAGAACGAGGCCTACGGCAATTATCCCGTCGTGCATGTGGATTGGAACCAGGCCAACGCGTACTGCGCCTGGGCCGGCAAGCGCCTCCCGACCGAAGCCGAATGGGAGCGGGCCGCCCGCGGTGATGACGGCGCGCTCTATCCCTGGGGGAACGAGCTGCCGGATGAGATCCCCGCGAATATCGGGGCGTTCGAAGGCGGCGATACCGAACCGGTTGACTCCAATCCCGACGGCGTCAGTCCGTACGGGCTGTACAACACGGAGGGCAACGTCTGGGAGTGGACGGCCGATCTTTATGACGAATGGTTCTACAGCAAAAGCTCCGCGGAGAACCCGCGCCCGTCGGTGAGTTCCAACGACTATGTCGTCCGCGGTTATTCCTGGGCGTATCCCTTCGCCCGCTACGAGATCACGACGCGGAATTCGTTTTACCTGCTGAATCACACCTACGACCTCGGCTTCCGCTGCGCGATGGATGGGGTGAGTCAATAGTCAGTAGTCAATAGTCAATAGCGGCGCCCGATAGTTGAAGCGAGATTTCAATTATCGGGCGCTGTTTTTGACGCTCCGCGACAGTGAGCGGGTCTGCAGGTCACCTCATCCACCGCGGAGCGGTCCCCCTTCCCCTACGAGGGGAAGGCCTTAGGCCGCTTCGCGTGGGGATTACGTCTTTCCAACTTGCGGCGAGCGAAGCGTTGCCGCGGTGCCGGACATTTGAAGACACGCCCACTTTTTCGAGCGCGTATCTGCCTTCCCCTCGAGGGGAAGGGGGCCCGCTTGCGGGGGATGAGGTGCGCGATAGCA
>CAVIKW010000164.1:0-3996 GCA_963643375.1 Flexilinea sp.
CTTCCCCTTGAGGGGAAGGGGGACCGCTCCGCGGTGGATGAGGTGACCTGCGCACTCGTTCCCCTTCGCGAAGCGTCAAATAAAATCGAAGAGCGTGGCGTGGTTCCCACGCTGCGCTCTTTCGATAACTCCTAACTCCTAACTCCTCACTCCTCACTGTTCCAAAACAATCGTCACCGGGCCGTCGTTCAGCAGCTCGACTTTCATATCGGCGCCGAAGATGCCGGTTTGGGTGGCCACGCCTTGTTCGCGAAGCAGCTCCACGAATTTATCCACCAGCGGGGAGGCAATGGCCGGCGGGGCGGCGTTGATGAAGGAGGGACGGTTGCCGCGGGTGCAATCGGCGTACAGGGTGAATTGCGAGACGACGATGGCTTCGCCCCCGATGTCGCGGACGGAGAGATTCATCTTGTCCTCGGCGTCGCGGAAGATGCGCAGGGCGGCAATCTTTTTCGTCATGGCCTTGGCCTTCTCTTCCGTATCGTCCGGCGCGATGCCGAGCAGAATCAGCAAGCCCTTCTCAATGGATGAGATCCGCTCCCCGTCAACGGTGACGGAGGCGTGGGCTGTTCGTTGAATGACCGCGCGCATGGATCACCCCGCGACGTTATTGATCGGCGCACCCGCCAGGAAGGCGCGGATGTTCTCGGTCGCGATGCCGAGCAGGCGCGTACGGGCGGCGGTCGTCATCCACGCGAGGTGCGGAGTGAAGTGGCAGTTCGGCGCGGAGAGCAGCGGGTTGTCCGCGGCAATCGGTTCGGAGGAGACAACGTCCACACCGGCGGCGCGGACTTTCCCCGAACGCAGGGCGTCCGCCAGATCCTGTTCGTTGATCATGGGACCGCGGCTCGTGTTCAGAATAATAACGCCGTCCTTCATCTTGGCGATGGTGTCTTTATTAATGATCCCCTTCGTCTCGGGGAAGAGCGGACAGTGCAGGCTGATGACGTCGGACTTCGCGAGCAGTTCGTCAAGGCTGACGTAGTCGGCGAGGGCTTTGCCTTCCTCGCGGACGGAGCGGCTGTAGGCGAGGACGTTCATGCCGAGGGCTTTGGCAATCTGAGCCACCCGCATGCCGATGGCGCCGAAGCCGATGATGCCGAGGGTCTTGCCGTCCAGTTCGATGAGCGGCCATTGACGGTCGTAGAACATCGGGTCCGGGCAGGAAGTCCAAACACCGTCATGCACGAGGGTATTGTGGTGGCCGACGTGCTGGCAGATCTCAAGCAGGTGCGCGATTGTCAGCTGCGCCACGGAATTCGTACTGTAGGCGGGAATGTTGCTGACGACGACGCCGTGTTCCTTCGCGGCGGCGATATCCACATTGTTGTAACCGGTGGCGAGCTCCCCGATGTATTTCAGCTTCGGGCAGCCTTCAATGACCTCGCGGGACATATTCATCTTGTTCTCGAGAACCATCTCGGCGTCCCCGATCCGTTCGAGGATCGTTTCCGCGTTGTTCGGCGTCCGCTCATAAATCGTCAGCTCGCCGAATTCCTTCAAGCCGTCCCAACTCAAATCATCACACACGACGGTACCGCCGTCCAAAATTACGATCTTCATGCTCTTTTATCCTCTCAATTCACGAATCACAGCGGCGGGATCCTCCGCGCAGACGACAGCCGTCCCGGCGACGAGCACCGTTGCCCCGGCATCAATGATCGACTTCGCGTTATTGACCTTCACGCCGCCGTCAACCTCAATCTCAATCTCCCGGCCGCTCTTCTGTACCATCTCGGCGAGCCGTTCCAGCTTGCGCAGGGTACTCGGAATGAATTTCTGCCCGCCGAAGCCCGGGTTCACGGACATGGCGAGGATCAGGTCCGCGCTGTCCATGACGTATTCCAACACCGATTCCGGCGTGGCGGGATTCAGGGCGACGCCCGCTTTCTTCCCGAGGGCATGGATGCGCTGGATCATACGGTCGAGGTGAACGCAGCCCGGCGCCTCGTAATGCACCGTGATCAGGTCCGCGCCCGCGGCGGCGAACTCATCCAGGAGGATGCCCGGATCGCTGACCATCAAATGCGCGTCGAGGAAGGTGTTCGTCATCTTCCGCATGTCGGCGACCGTCTTCGGACCGAATGTGATATTGGGGACGAAGCAGCCGTCCATGATGTCCAAATGAATCCAATCCGCCCCCGCGGCGTCCAGCATGCGCACGGTGGACCCGATCTCGCACATATTTCCGTTCAAAATTGATGGCGCAATTTTCGTCAAGTTCAGCCTCCGGTATGTTTTCTTTCATTTATAACACAATCCGAGGCCCCGACGGGGGAAAATGTTCGGCGCGTGGCAATGTTCGATTATAATGGAGAGCAGATTGAAATGAATTGAGAGAGATCTGCCCATGAACACGAATGAAACCGAAAGCACCGCGCGGAAACGTTATAACAGCCGCGGGCTTTATGCCGAACCGAAGACCCCGCGTCAGACCTTGCAGAACAAGCTGTCTCACAGCCTGATCCCCGCCTCGACGGATTACATCTACGCCCTCATCGCGGGCGCGGTTGCCGGCGCGGCCTTGATGCTGAACGCCGCCCCGCTGCGTCTGCTGGCGCTGGCCTTCATTCCCTTCTGCGGGCCGATGATCGGCATTGCCCTCTCCGCCGCGGCGGGTTCGCTCCGTTTCTTCTTCCAATCCCTGTATAAAGCATTCCTGGCCGTGATCCTCTTCGCGGCGGGCTCGGCGGTTGTCATTGCCTGCACGCGGAACGGCTTCACCCCGACGGACGCAACGGTGCCGTCGTTCATGTGGAAAGACAATTGGGCCGTCATCGCGGCCGTCGTCTGCGCCCTGCTCTGCGTCATTCAATTGCGCCGCGGCGAACATCAGCCGCAGGCCTTCGGTGCCGTGCTGATGTCCTTCGTCCTCTTCCCGCTGACCGCTGCCGTTTGGGGTGCCTTCTCCGGCTCCCGCGAACTGCTCTTCGGCGCCCTCCGCGTCTCCATTCTCTTCGGCATGCTGGCCGTCGCCGCGTCCGTGATCGCGTTGATCTTCTCCCGCGCCGCGAGCCTGAACCTCGCCGCGGTGGTGATGTGCCTTCTCGCCCTCGCCGCGGGCTTCACTGCCGCCGCGGATGCCCTGGACGTCGCCGTTATCCGTAACGCCATGGACGGCCGGACCTCCGCGCTGCTGAACGATGCCGGGCTGCTGACCTACACCCCGACCAACACCGCGACCGCCACGTTGACGCCGACCAATACCGACACCCCGACGAGCACCCCGACCCCGACGAAGACCTCCACCGCCTCCCCGACCGATACCGGTACGCCGACCGTCACCGAGACCGCCACGCCAACCAATACCCCGACGGAGACCCCGACCGTCACCCCGACCCGGACCCTGATCCCCTCGCTGACCCCGACCGCCACGAAGATCGTCACCATCACCCCGGTCTACGGCATCGTCAACGCGAAGGGCGACGTCGGCGTTCTCGTGCGCAAAGACCCGTCGCTGACCGCGGACGTCATCCGTTCGGTGTATAACGACTCCGTCCTGGAAATAACCGGCGAGACAATTGACCGCGACGGCATCACCTGGATTGCCGTCCGCACCAACGAAGGCTACGACGGCTGGGTGGCAGAATCCGTATTGCGGACAGCCACGCCGGAGCCGTAAAGAAAGAGACCAGAGACCAGAGACCGGAGCGCTCGGTAAGGGGAAATATGCTTCCCTTACCGAGCGCTTTATTTAAGAGTGACCGGAGACCCGAGCCGCTACGCGGCAGAGACCAGAGACCAGATAACGTAATTGGAGCGGGCTTTCAAATATCGGCTGGACAGCATATTCAATCAATTTTCCCGGTTGGAAGTTATGCCCGTTAATGTTATCCGGTCTCTGGTCTCTGGTCTCTAATAAAATCCGATGCCCGATATTTGAAGGCTTGCCGCATTGTCGTTATCTGGTCTCTGGTCTCTGGTCTCTGCCGCGTAGCGGCTCCGGTCTCTTCTTTAATCCCCGTTAAACATCACCTTCCCCGCGGAACCGATTGA
>CAVIKW010000165.1:0-3969 GCA_963643375.1 Flexilinea sp.
AGGGGGCCCGCTTGCGGGGGATGAGGTGCACCCGCTCGACCGCGGGCGAATGCTCTCCTTATCGAGCGCTTATCTTCACTCTTCACTCTTATTTCCATGTATAATTACCCTCATGAACATCCGTCATTCCACCCCCGAAGATTATCACGAACTCATCTCCGTCTACGATTACGCCCGCGAATTTATGCGGAGGAACGGCAACCCGACGCAATGGGGGCCGACGCATCCGTGTGCGGAGGTGCTGCGGGAGGATATCGAGGATGGGAACGGGTATGTGATCACCGAGCAGGGAATCATCGTCGGGGCGTTCGTGTTTGTCATCGGGGATGACCCGACGTACGCGGAGATCCGCGAGGGGGCTTGGCTGAACGATCGGCCCTACGGAACGATCCATCGGACCGCCTCGAACGGTAAGGCGAAGGGCGTATTCGATGCCATGCTCGCTTTCTGCGAATCGCAGATCGACAACATCCGCATAGACACCCACCGGAACAACGCGCCCATGCTGCACCTGCTCGAATCCCGCGGCTTCATCCGCTGCGGATTGATCACCACGGACGACGGTACGGAACGAATCGCCTTCCAAAAGGTGCTCGGCGCCTAAATTCCCACGAATTTCGAATATCAACTATAATTACCTTAGGAACATAAGGGGCAGTCGGCCCCGGGTATTGAATTTAAGGAGAATTTCACGATGAAAATTGAATCAGGTCTGCTTTATTCCCAGAATGATGAATGGGTCCGCGTCGAAGGCAATGTTGCCACCATCGGCATCACCGACTACGCTCAGAGCCAGCTTTCCGATATCGTCTACGCCGAAGTCATGGCCGAGGAAGGCGACCTCCTCGAACCCGGCGACCTCATGGGCACCGTTGAATCCGTCAAAGCCGCGGCCGATATCTACTGCCCGGTGACCGGCACCCTCTGCGAAATCAACGAAGCCGTCGTTGACGATCCCTCCATCATCAACACCGACGCCTTCGGCGAAGCTTGGTTCATCAAGGTCAACCTCGAAGGTTCTCTCCCGGATGATCTGATGGACGCCGACGCGTACAAGAAGTACTGCGAGGGACGGGAGCATTAATGTTCATCCCCCACACCGAATCCGAAAGAAAGGAAATGCTTGCCGCCATCGGCGTTGAGAAGATCGAAGATCTTTTCGCGGCGATCCCGGAGAAGCGCCGCTTCCCGAAGCTCGGCCTGTTGAAAGGCATGACCGAGATGGAAGCCTCGGCGCAGCTTCGCGAAATGGCTGAGGCGAACCTCTCCCTGTCGAACGCGAGCTGTTTCCTCGGCGCGGGCGCGTATTATCATTACATCCCCGCCGCTGTCGACATGCTGACAAGCCGCGGCGAATTCTATACCGCCTACACGCCTTACCAGCCGGAAATCTCCCAGGGCACGCTGCAGGGCATTTTCGAGTATCAATCCCTCATCGCCCGCCTGACCGGCATGGAATGCGCCAACGCCTCCCATTATGACGGCGCGACCGCCTGCGCGGAGGCCGGCATCATGGCCTATCATCAGTACCGCGGCAAGCGCAAGGAGATCCTCGTCTCCCCCGGCGTACATCCGCATTATCTGAACGTCATGCAGACCTACCTCAGCGACTTCGACGGCGTGAAGGTCATCCGCCCGGACTTCAAGTCCCTGGAAGACATCACCCCCGCGAACCTCGTCGACGGTATCAATGACAGCACCGCCATGGTCGTGGTGCAGTACCCGGATTTCTTCGGGCAGATTTACGACTTCACGGAGCTCGCCGAGGCCGTTCACGCCAAGGGCGCGCTGCTCTGCGTTGCCGTCAACCCGATCGCGCTCGGTCTGCTGAAGACCCCGGGCGAGATGGGCGCGGATATTGTCGTCGGTGAAGGCCAGCCTCTGGGCATTCCGCTCAACTTCGGCGGCCCGTACCTCGGCATCTTCGCCACCCGCAAGGACCTCATCCGCAAAGTCTCCGGCCGCATCGTCGGTGAGACCGTTGATAACCGCGGTCAGAAGGGCTACGTCCTCACCCTGACCGCCCGCGAACAGCACATCCGCCGCGAGAAGGCGACTTCCAACATCTGCTCCAACCAGGGCCTGAACGCGCTGACCGCTGCCATTTACCTGAGCCTCTTGGGTAAAGAAGGCCTCCGCGAAGTCGCGTCCCTCTGCTGGAACAAGGCGCATTACGCCGCGAAGCAAATCAACGCCATCCCCGGCTTCAAGGTCCTCAACACCGCTCCCTTCTTCCACGAATTCGTGGTGAAGTGCGACGCGCCGGTGGAAGAGCTGCAGGAGCACATGCTGAGCCACAGCATCCTCGGCGGCTACGACCTGACCGGGACCTATCCGCAGTTCGATAACTGTCTGCTGATCGCTGTCACCGAAATGAACACCAAGGATGACATTGACGATCTCTGCCTGATCCTGAAGGGAGGCTGCGAACATGAACACGAAGACTAACACCCAGCCGACGATCTTCGAGCTTTCATCCCCGGGCCGCCGCTGCATGCGCTACCCGAAGTGCGACGTCCCCGCGGCGGAACTGCCCGCCGGCCTGGTCCGCGAAGAGCTGCCGATGCCGGAGCTTTCCGAAGCGGATGTCGTCCGCCATTACACGAACCTGTCCGAACTGAACTACTCTCTGGACAACGGCTTCTATCCGCTCGGCTCCTGTACCATGAAGTACAACCCGAAGATCAATGAGAAGCTCGCCCGCCTTGACGGCTTCGTCAATGTGCATCCGCTGCAGCCGATTGAGACCGTTCAGGGCTCGCTGCTGCTCATGTACGAGCTGCAGGGCATGCTCCAGCGCGTCAGCGGCATGGACGTCTGCACCCTGACCCCGGCGGCCGGCGCCCACGGCGAATTCTCCGGCGTGAAGACCATCGCCGCCTGGCACAAGGCCATGGGCCATGACAAGCGGAAGGTCATGCTGATCCCGGATTCCGCTCACGGCACGAATCCCGCCACCTCCGCCATGTCCGGCTTCAAAGTCAAGCCGGTCCCGACGGATGCCCGCGGCAACATTGACCTCGAACAGCTGGCGCCCCTCTGCAACGAAGAGCTCGCCGGCATCATGATCACCAACCCGAACACCCTCGGCCTCTTCGACGAGCATATTGAAGAAGTCAATGAGATGGTGCACAAGGCCGGCGGTCTCGTCTACGGCGACGGCGCGAACATGAACGCCCTCCTCGGCATTGCCCGCCCCGGCGACCTCGGCTTCGACGTCATGCATTTCAACCTGCATAAGACCTTCGCCACCCCGCATGGCGGCGGCGGTCCCGGCTCCGGCCCGATCTGCGCCAAAGCCTTCCTCGCCGACTACATCCCCGGCCCGATTGCCTGCGTTGAGGAAGAAGCCACGGAAGAGCTGCCTCCGCTGTACGGCCTGAAGATGCCCGAACATTCCATGGGCCAGGTCCGCTCCTTCTGGGGACACTTCGGCGTCATGATCAAGGCGTACGTTTACATCCTGATGGAAGGCGAAGAAGGACTCCGCCGCGCCAGTGAATACGCCACGTTGAACGCCAACTACATCATGGAAGCGCTGAAGAAGTACTATCCGCTGCCGTTCGACCGCCCGTGCATGCATGAATTCGTCATCGAAGGCAAATTCGAGAACGCCCCCGACGTCCGCGCGCTGGATGTTGCCAAGCGCCTGATGGACTACGGCGTGCATCCGCCGACGAATTACTTCCCGCTGATCGTGCATGAAGCGCTGATGATCGAGCCGACCGAAACGGAAAGCAAACAGACGCTGGATCAGTTCATCGCCGCCATGATTGCCATCGCGAAAGAGGCGGAGAGCGATCCGCAGCTCCTGCACGACTCCCCGGTGACGACCCCGTTCGGAAGAATGGATGAGGTCAAAGCCGCGAAGGATTTGATTGTAAGTGAGTGATTAGTCAATAGTCAATAGTCAATAGTGATGGGCGTTCGCGTACGCGAACGCCCATCTGCCTAACGGCAGAACGCTCC
>CAVIKW010000166.1:0-3863 GCA_963643375.1 Flexilinea sp.
GCAGTCAAGCCCCACTTTCCGCGTGTATTGTCCTTCCCCTCGAGGGGAAGGGGGGACCGCTCCGCGGGGGATGAGGTGACCTGCACACCCGCCCCCCCTTCGCGGAGCGTCATTAAATTCGAAGAGTGCGGCGTGGGCACCACGCTGCACTCTTTCAATAACTCCTCACTCCTAACTCCTCACTCTCCATCATCCCTGCCTGTTGAATCTCCCCACACAAACGGATATATTCCGAACATGGATACTCAACTTCGTTTCATGATCGAGCAGCTGCTGGACCCGGTAGCCATGGCCGAGATGCGCAATGGGGTACGGTTGCGGTCGTACCAGGCCGAGGCGCTGCGAATGGTGTACGCCGGCGCGATGCGGCACGGGGGCGAATCCTTTGCCGTCATCATGCCGCGCCAGTCGGGCAAGAATGAGACGCAGGCGCAGCTCGAATGCGCCCTCCTCCTCGCGAATCAGGACCGCGGCGGGACGATCGTCAAGGTCATCCCCACGTCCAAGACCCAGGGCAAAATCAGCTGCGAACGCCTCGAAACCGTCCTCGAGAAGGGCGCGGAGGTCGACGGTCTGCGTCCCGAGCGGACGGGGAAGGACCGCACCGTCTTCGGCAATACATCCGTCCGCTACATGTCCGCCGCTCCGGGCGCTGCGATTATCGGCGCGACGGCCGACATTCTCCTTGAAGTGGACGAGGCGCAGTCGGTCTCGATCGCGAAATTCGACCGCGACGCCGCGCCGATGGCCGCATCCACGAACGCGGCCCGCGTCTTCTGGGGGACGGTCTGGGACGAGCACACCCTCCTCGCCCGCGAATACCGCGCCGCGCTCCCCGAAGGCCGCGCCTTCCTGACGGATGCCGTCCGCGTGGGACAGGAGGTGCCGGCGTACGCGGATTTCGTCCGTCAGCAGACCGCCCTCCTCGGACGCGACCACCCGACCGTCCGCACGCAGTACTTCTGTGAGGAGATCGGCGACCTGACGGGGATGTTCTCCGCCGAGCGCCTGGCCGCCATGCGCGGCAGCCATCGGCCGCAGGACTTCCCGGACGCGGAGGCGTGCATCGTCTTCCTCATCGACATCGCGGGTTCGGATGAAATGTCCGTCAAGTCCCGCACGGAGCAGGGATTCGGCGACCGCCGCGACGCGACGGTGCTGACCGTCTGCGAAGTCTGCCCGCCGAACGCCCCGGGCGAAGGGCCGGTGTGGAAGGTCCGCGCCCGCCGTTACTACCGCAACCTGCCCGCCGCCCGGCTTGAGGAGGAAGTCTCGGCGGAATTCATCCGCTGGGAACCGCGCCGCGCCGTTCTCGACCACACCGGGCTCGGCTGCCTGCTCTCGGATTACCTCAACCGACGCTTCCCGGGGATCGTCTCCGCCTACGACATTACCGCCGCGAACAAATCCCGCATGGCGTGGGAATTCCTGGCCATGACCGGGAGCGGACGCTGGCAGGAATACGCCGCGGATGAGCTCTCCGCCGCGGAGGAGTCGCCTTTCGACCCGAAGACCGACCGCTTCGAGATTCTCTCCGACCCCGCGCTGCTGCAGCGGATGTTCTTCCGTGAACTCCGCGCCTGCCGCATCTCTCCCGCCGCGGACGGCAATCAAGTCCGCTGGGGCGTCCCCGAAGGCACCCGCGATCCCGCCACCGGCCGCCTCATTCACGACGACCTCGTCCTCTCCGCGGCGCTCTGCGTTTTCGAGGACGGCAGCATCCCGCTTTACACGGATTTCGACGGCGACCTTCCGCTGCCCTGTTCGTTCGACGACCCCATTCTCTGAATTTTTTAAATTCGGCCCGAATCCTCGGAATTTTCTTCCGAATTCGGGCCGAAATTCGTTTGAGAAATTGTTAATATTTTTCCGCGTCTCTGTTATAATGAAGTCACGAGGTGACTTATGAAACGAACGATATTCCTTCTGCTGCTTGTGCTGCTGGCAATTCCCGCCGCGGTTTCCGCGAACGACTGGTACATTGACGGCGTTGCCGGCGATGATTCGAACGCCGGGACGAGCGCCGACCAAGCGCTGCTCACGTTCGACGGCTACCTGCCGTACCATCAAGACGACGACACGCTCTATATCTGCGGCACCGTGACCATTCGCGGGGAAGCCGCCTTGGACAACGTCACCGTCAAGCCCTGCGGAGAAGGGGTCTCCCCGCTGATCCTCGTCACCGGTAAGCAGGCCGTGCTCGAATTGATCGATGTCGGCGTGGACACCTCCGCGTACGAATCCGAAGGCCCCGCCATCCGCGTTGAAGACGGCGCCGCCCTCCGCCTGGGGGTGGATTACTGCTTCAGTCCCGATTACGAACACGTCCCGCTCGATATGGCCGGCTCCGGCGTCAACCTTGACAACGGCGGCAGCGTCTATCTCATCTCGACCGGCTTTGAAATGTGCCGCATGGAAGTCATCCCCGAACTGCCGACCGCCACACCGGAAGTCACCGTAACGGACACACCGGTTCCCACCGAGACGGACACCCCGGTCCCGACCGAGACAAATACGCCGACAGCGACGCCGACGATTGCCGTTACCCCGGAGACTCCGACCGAGGAATTCAAAATCACGCCGTACGGGCCGAACGAAATCCAGGAATTCCCCGACGAGACGCCGAACGGCGTGCAGGAATTCCCCGAGGAAACACCCAACGACGTGCTTGAGTTCCCGAATGAGACGCCGACTCCGTTGACCTTCGTTCCCTTCGAGCCGGGCGAAGAGCTTCCGGCGACGGGGCTCTCCCACGGCGTGCCTGCCGAAAAGCCCGCGGATATCGTCTACCGTCCGCTGGACCGCGTCCTGCAGATTCCCGCGTTGAATATCTCGGCCGATATTCTCTCCGTCCCGCATACCGAGGACGGCTACCCCGTCACTTGGCTGGGGAGCTTCGCCGGGCAGCTGGAAGGCATTGACGGCGTGACCGTTATCGCCGCCCACAATCACCTGAACGAAACCGACCTCGGCCCCTTCGCCCTGCTCTCCGCGCTCGAGCCCGGCAGCCGCGTCTTCATCAGCGGCGCGGACGGGATGAGTGTCTACGAAGTCACGGCGAACATGAAAGTCGCCGAGACCGACACCGCTTCCGTGAATGCCGCGGCCGTCCCCGGCGGTCTGATTCTCATCACCTGCGAGGACGAGCGGATCGAGGGCGGGTACGCGAACCGCCGGGTGATTATCGCCTCCGCGCTGTAGTTCGGGGAGGGGAGCATGTTTTACGACGTAACCTTACCCCTGACGAAGGAGCAGTTCGTCCCCGAAGGCAAGCCGTTCAACGGCCACATCGGCACCCATTTCGACGGCATGGACGTGGAATTCCCGCTCGAGTACACCGTCCGCGAAGGGATCGTGTTCGACATCTCGAAATTCGACCCGGACCATGAGATCGCCGTGTCCGAAATTGACATGGACAAGGTCAAGCCCGGGATGTTCGTGGCGTTTTACAGCGGATTCATTGAAAAAGAAGCCTACGGCACCGATACCTATCGGAAGCTCCATCCGCAGCTGTCCGACGGATTGATCCGCGCGCTGGTTGAGAAAGGAATCGCCTTCATCGGCATCGACTTCGCCGGCGTCCGCAGAGGCGCCGAGCACCACCCCGCGGATGTCTACTGCGCCGAACACAATACCTTCGTCATCGAGAACCTCCGCGGCCTTGCGCCCCTCGCCGGGAAACATTCCCTCACCTTCTACACCCTCCCCCTGTCCGTGACCGGCCTCCCCGCCATTCCGTGCAGGGTGGTAATAGAGAATCAATAGTCAGTAGTCAATAGCGGCGCCCGATAGGGGAGCACCCGCTCCCCTTAGACCGCGCTTAAGCCTTCCCCTCGAGGGGAAGGGGGACCGCTCCGCGGTGG
>CAVIKW010000167.1:0-3787 GCA_963643375.1 Flexilinea sp.
CTTCATACATGATCTGAGTAGAAGCAGCCATCACCGCGTCGTCCACCATCCAATGGACCGTCTTTTCAATGTCGGCAGTCGGCGCGATGACAATTCCCTGTTCAGCCATTTTCGTACATGAACATAAGAATATCATGAGAATGAGCAGCAAAGACGCTTTTTTCACTTTTCCCGCTCGATTTCAATGCCGACAGCGCTTGTGAAACGCACAATCGAGGTTTTCTCCACACGCATTTTAACTTTCTGCACCATCTCATTCGCCAGGCAGATATCCGCCAGATCCTGCGCCAAGGCTTCTACCGTCTTCCGTTGATTTTCTTCAACGGCCTTCAGCAGCTTTTTCGTCACCGCGGCGTAATTCACACAGTCGAAGAGGTCGTCCGTCTCGGCGGCCTTCCGGGAATCGTAGAACATTTCGACATTGACGAGAATGTCCTGCGGACGTTCCCGTTCCTGGTCGCTGATGCCGATCCGTCCGCGGGCACGCAGGTCGCGAATAATGATCTTATCCATATTATTCCGCGTCCGTTTCGCCCTGATAGATGATTTCGGGATCGGACATACGGCAGTAATCCAGTTCGTAGGTGTCGTAACTGTCGGTTACCATTTCATTGTCCTGCAGGGAAGCGACCGGTTCGTAGTCGTTGCGGCATTTCACATTGAAGCTGTATCCGCTGTCGATGGCCATGATCTTCAGGTCCGTGGTCTTGAGGACGATATCCATCCCGGCCTTCACGTAGCTCAGGGACGGGCTGACGGAGTTGACATGAACGGAGACTAGGCCCTTGCCGTCCTGCCACAGGCGGGCGTTGCCGTATCCGTAAACGCCGTTGAAGTTCTTGCCGACGCCCTCGGCGCCGATACTCTTGTTGCTTTCCGGATCCCCGAGCATGGTTACGTTCAGGACGTAGATGTTGGAGTCGTTCTTTTTCCCGACGGTTTTCTGAGTATAGCCGCTGTCGCTGGTCCGCGTGGAGCAGCCGGCAGTGAACAGGCAAATGACAGCCAAAAGTAAAATCGGAAGATAACGTTTCATGTACTTGTTATTCCTTTCAGTATTTTCAATCGCCGCTTTCATTGATAGAGGCGGCGGCTTTTTCAACGAAGCTGCGGGCTTCTTCCGCGCTGTTGACGACGCCCATAACCTGGGCCTCGAGCAATTCTTTCTTGATCCTGCCGATGGCGGGACCCGCGGCAAGCCCGGTCGCGGTTTGAATATCATTCCCGCTGAGGAAGGGCGCCGGGGCGATCACTTCATTATAACGGGAGAAGTAATCCGAGATCAATTTCTCGGCAAGGTCTACAGCCGTAGTCCAACGCTCGAACTTCTCGGAGGTATCGGAGCCCGCGTAAATATGCGCGAGGTACAGCATCACGCCGCCGATTCCGCCTTCCTTGAAGCGGAGGAAATAGCGGTAGGTGTCGACATCGTTCCACGCCTTGGCATCAATAATGCCGAGCAGGAAATCCGCGGCGGAGGAGGCATTTTTGATGAAAGCCGATTCGGATCCGCTGAGTGTCAGGTTCTTATTCCAAACCGACATCCGCTGTTCATCGCGATCCGACAGCACCCGTTCAATCATCCCGAGGCAGAGCAGCATTCGGCGTGTATGATAAAGTGCGAGCGTCTTCTCAAAGAAATTCGCCAGACCGTGACGGTAGTTGCCGATTTTTTCGGACAGATAGGATGAGAAGAAATCCATATCATGCCGGGCTTCCTCGGTGGAACGAAGAAGATCAAAAATAATGTCGATCGAGGCAATTCCCTTGATGCGCTCATCCCAATTATCGGTGATGCAGCCGGGGAACAGGAATTCAAGGAAGTCGAACTTCCGCAGAAGCCGCGTCATGAGACGATTCTTGCTCATCTTGATGATTTTGAAGAGCTCGTCACGATGACGTTCACAAGAGCTTTGATTCAGCGAGCCGGAAATCGTGAACATCTCTCCGAGAAGTTCGGAATCCATCACCATATCGAATTCAAGGCTCATGCGGACAGCGCGAAGGGCGCGCAGCGGATCGTTGCGCAGGCTGTCCGGCGAGCACATCCGCAGCGTCTTCGTATGCAGATCGAAGAGCCCATTCAGCGGGTCGATCAATCGCGCCTTAGTACCGAGTTCGATGGCCATGGCGTTGATCGTGAAGTCGCGTTCACGGAGGTCATCCTCAATGCGGTCCCCGCTGAGCAGCGCGATATCCACATCGTAGGCATCGCTCTCGCCGACGTTGATAACAACGCGGACCATTTCGCGTTCGTCATCCAGAACGTAATAAGCGCCGTTCAATTCATTCGCGACGCTTTTCCCGATCGGGCGGACCAAGCCTTCCGCGCAGAAGTCATAGTCCCGAACGGGTCTGCCCAGCAGAATATCCCGAACAGCGCCGCCGACAAGATAGACTTTCAAGCTCGACGGAACGACTTTTCGGATCGCGTTGTATAATTCCGGGTTATTCCCCCGGAAATCAGGCAGCAGGGTCAGTGACTCTTTTTCCATTCTTCCAACTTCGGTATATCAACCACGCCGACGAAGGGCAGATTTCTGTAATATTCGTCCAGGTCAAGACCGTACCCGAAGACGAATTTGTCCTCAATATCAAACCCGTGATATTTCAACGGCACCTCAACCTGACGGCGGGATGCTTTGTTCAGCAGCGTGCAGACGGAGACGCTCTTCGCGCCCTTGGCTTCGATCATCGGGATTGCCGCGTGGAGCGTGTTGCCGCTGTCAATAATATCTTCCACGATCAGGACGTCCTTGTCCTTGACGGTGTTCTTCAGATCATAGTCGATTTTGACCTGACCGGAGGTTTCGCGGACGCCGGCACCGTAGGAACTGATGGCCATGAACTCAATTTCATGAGGCACGGTAATATGACGCATCAAATCCACAAGGAAAACAACGCCCCCACGGAGGAAGCAGATCAAAATCAGGTCCTTCCCTGCGTAATCTCGGGAAATCTCCGCGCCAAGCTCTTTGACACGCTTTTGAATAGTTTCTTCGTCCAAAAGGACTTCCTTCAAAACGTCTTGATATGCGTACATAGATATTGTGCCTTTCTATTTCTTACCCGGAACTTCATGATGCTTTCGGCAGCGGGCCTCATACATCTCGGAAGTCCCGACGATTACGAGCGGGTCATCATAATGCGCCGGCTGACCGTTCACCAAGCGCTGCGTTCGGCAAGCCGGTTCGCCGCAGACCATGCAGATGGCGTTGAGTTTGTCAACGCGTTCGGCCTTGGCCATTAAGATCGGCATGGAGCCGAACGGTTCTCCGCGGAAGTCGGTATCCAACCCGGCGAAGATCAACCGCATGCCGCGGTTGACGAGGTCTTCCGCGACGGTCACGATATCGGGGGAGAAGAACTGCGCCTCATCAATCCCGATTACGTCGGTGTCGTCTTTCAAATATTTATAGATGTCGTTGATGTCATCAATCGGCACGGCGTCGATTTCCATACCGGCATGGGAATGGACTTTTTCAACCGTATAGCGGTTGTCGATGGCAGGCTTAAACACCTGTACCTTCTTCCGCGCGATAATGGCGCGGCGCAGTCTTCGGATCAGTTCTTCGGTCTTACCGCAAAACATCGATCCGCAGATGACTTCCATGGATGCCGGTTCAAATTCGTTCATATATAAACACTCTCTCCATTTTATGATTAATAGAATTTTACATCATTTCTGCGGTTTTGCCGTGGATATATCCCGAATTCATCGAAGGAATTTGAATTACGGGATTTTGCCAAAAAGTAAGTTTCATTTTTATGCAGCAAGGGCGTCTCA
>CAVIKW010000168.1:0-3761 GCA_963643375.1 Flexilinea sp.
CGTGCCTTGTGCTGAAGGGGGACCGCGTTAGCGGTGGATGAGGTCTGCGATAGCCGTGGATGCCCGACACACGCAGTCAAGCCTTAATTTAGATCGCGCTATTGTCCTTCCCCTTGAGGGGAAGGGGGCCCGCTTGCGGGGGATGAGGTGACCTGCAGACACCTTCCCTTTTGGGAAGCGTGTAACTCCACTCTCTTTCCCCCACATAATTAGAAAAAATGTTATACTAATCCCATGACCGAAAAGAAAACCAAAACCACGGCCTCATCCGGTACCGCGAAGGTCTCACGCGCTCGGGCGCGGAAGACCGCGGCCGACGAGGCGGCGAAGAAAAAGAAAGCAGCCGAAGTCGAAAAAGCCGCCCGCATGAAGAAGGCAGCGGAAACCGCCGCCCGCAATGAAAAGCTCGCCGGCATGCGCGAACGCCGCAAGACGCCGAAATCCGTCGCGGCCCAGAAGGCGCTGCGGGAGAAAACTCCCCTGCAGCGTTACCTCGACGCGCATCCTCACGTCCCCGATATCCTCATGATCATCCCCGCGGCCTTCGCGTTGGTCGTCATCATCTCCCTCTCCATGGAGAGCGACCGCCCGGCGGCGATCTGGTGCGCGAATTTCTCGAAGAATCTCTTCGGCGCGGCGGGGATTATTTTCTTTATTCTGCTCTTCATCTTCTGCGTCCGCGTCTGGCTCCGCCATAACAAGCGCGTCGGCAAGGTCCCGTATAAGAAGTTCCTCTTCCTCCTCGGGCTCTTCATGTTCTTCGAATGGATGCTCCAGCACACGGCGAACCGTGCCGTCCCGCCCGGCGACCCGCGCGAATCCGGCGGCGCCATCGCGGATTTCTTCGACCGCCTGCTCCTCGGAACGATCGGCAGCGCGGGGACGGTGATCGTCATGATCCTCTGCATCGGCTTCTTCCTCTGGCAGATTTGGCGCTACTTCGTGAACAAGGAGAAAGAGGCTAAGGAGAATCAGGACGACGTCCCGGTGCGCGTGTATTGGGAGAATGTCTTCACCGCGGCGGACGCGGAGGACGAGGAACCCGAGCCGCTGACGAGCGACATTGAGGAGGACTTCCGCAAGTCCGTCGGTCTGCTGACAGCGGAGAAGCCGGAGGAATCCGTCAAGGAAAAGCCGAACGTCCTCGCGGCGGGCGGCAGCACCCTGCGCCGTCTGCGTGAGACCTTCGTCGAAATCTCCCGCCCCATTCCGGATAAGGACGCCATGGTCCCCGAATCCGCTGTCCGTGAAGAGACGCCCGTCGCCGAACCCGTTGAGAAGCCGAAGCCCCGCGTCCGCAAACGTACGCCGAAGCCCGACGGCCCGGCGTTGACGGAGATCCCCGCCGAGGAATCCCCGCTGCAGAAGGAGATCGCCGAGGTCAAGCAAGCCGCGGCGGCCGTTGAGGACGAACCCATTCCCGAGGAACCGGTTTTCGGCAGACACGATCACAACGGCAGCGGCCTGCTCTCCGCGCCCGCTCCCGTCGAACCCGATCCCGAACCCGAACCGCAGCCCGAGGTCAAAGTCCGCGCCCGCAAGGTCAGCCTGGATGAGGACTCCGGCGAGGTCACCGTCACGAAGGAGATCGACCGCTCCTTTGTCCCGACCATTCCGGTTGAGGAGAAGGCGGAAACGAAAGAAGAAAAGCCCGTGGACCCGTGGATCCTGCCGACGCTGGATAAGATTCTCGACCCGGTCAAGCAGTACAAAGGCGCCTCGCCCGACGATCCCGCCATCAAGGCCCAGGCGGAGAAGATTGAACGCCTGCTCGACACCTTCGGCGCGCCGAGCCAGGTGGTTGACATTCAATGCGGGCCGACCTTCTCGCAGTTCGGCGTGGAGCCCGGCTTCGTGGAGCGCGGCGGGCGCAAGACCCGCGTCCGTATCAAGCAGATCGAGAACCTGCAGAAGGACCTCGAGATGGAGCTCTCCGTCAAGCAGCTCGCCATCGAGGCCCCGATCCCCGGCAAGACCTACGTCGGCGTACAGGTGCAGAACAAGACCCGCATCCCTGTTTCGCTGCGTGAGGTACTGGAGAGCGACGACTTCCGTTCGAAGAAGCGGGAGCTCGGCATTGCCCTGGGCAAGGACATCAACGGCGCCATCTTCGGCGCGGACCTGACCCGCATGCCGCATCTGCTCATCGCCGGCGCCACCGGCTCCGGTAAATCCGTCTGCCTGAACGCCATCCTCGCCACGCTGCTGATGTACAACTCCCCGGACCGCCTCAAGCTCGTCCTCATCGACCCGAAACGCGTCGAGCTGACCGGCTACAACGGCATCCCGCATCTCATCACGCCGGTCGTGACCGACATTGAGCAGGTGAGCAACGTCCTGCAATGGGTGCTGCGCGAGATGGACATGCGCAACCTGCATTTCATGGAAAACGGCGTCCGCAACATTCAGGAATACAACCGCAAGTTCCCGGCGAAGGCGCTGCCGTACATCGTCCTCGTCATTGATGAACTCGCGAATTTGATGATGGAAGCCGCCTCCGACGTTGAGACGAGCATCGTCCGCCTGGCGCAGACCGCCCGCGCGATGGGCATTCACCTCATCGTCGCGACCCAGCGTCCGTCCCGGGATGTCATCACCGGCACGATCAAGGGCAACCTCCCGACGCGCATCGCCTTCGCGGTCGCCTCGTATGTCGACAGCCAGGTCATTCTGGACCGCACCGGGGCGGAGAACCTCTTCGGCAAGGGCGACATGTATTTCCTCTCCACCGAGGAGACGTCCCTGAAGCGCCTGCAGTGCGTATACGTCTCGGATGACGAGATCAAGCGCATCGTCAATTATTGGCAGTCGAAGCCGCGCGTTGACAACCAACCGGAGAATAACGACCCCGACCTCGTTCACGTGCCGCAGCCGGTAACGGAGAAAGTCATCCGCGAACCGCGTACGACGAACGGCATGCTGACGCAGCTGCCGCTCTTCAATGAGGCCGCGCCGCCATTGAAGCCGGATGGGGATATGCTCTATCCCGAAGCGGTGAAGATGGTGCAGCGGATGGGCAGAGCCTCGGCGAATATGCTCGTCAGCCGCCTGTCCATCGGGTACAGCCGCGCCAATAAATTGCTCGCGCGGATGGAGAATGAAGGCATTATCGGCCCGCCGAACGCGAATCCCGCCATCCCGCGGGAGGTGCTGGATTACGGCGAATACGGGCCGGAGAACGACGGAGAGAAAGAATGATCGAGAAACCGCAGGGCTATTTTGAGATCGGGATTTACTTCCCCCGAACCGCGGAAAACGTCGGCACCCTTTGGCGGAGCGCCTACCAGCTCGGCGCCGCGGGGATCTTCGTCATCGGTCCCGAACCGCGCCGCCAGCCTTCGGACGTTGTTCTGGCGGAGAAGCGCATTCCCATGCGTCATTACGCCGACTTCGACGCCTTCCTCGCCGCCCGTCCCAGAGGCGCGCAATTGGTCGGCATCGAAATGGGCGGCACCCCGCTGGCCGAATTCTCCCATCCCCTGCGTGCGGTGTACCTGCTGGGGTCGGAGAGCAACGGCTTGCCGTACGAGGTGATGAAGAAGTGCGACCGACTCGTCGAGATCGAATCCATCAACTACCCCTCCTACAACGTCGCGGTCTCCGGTTCGCTGGTGATGTATCATCGGTATTTAGGCAGTAGGCAATAGGCAATAGCCAATAGCGGTGCCCGACATTTGAAGATTTGCTTCAACTATCGGGCGCTTGGGTTTAAGAGTGGACAGTGGACAGCGGAGTGATGAAAAGAGTGGATGATGAGTGTT
>CAVIKW010000169.1:0-3741 GCA_963643375.1 Flexilinea sp.
CTGTTTTTCCTCTTCCTTAATCTCGACATCAACCGCTTCTTCGGTGTCAATCTCCGCGTTGAGCTCGCTGACCGGGTCAACGAATCCGTCAAACGGTTCCGTCATCTCGGTCACGCCGAGGACTTCCTTCGTCTCGGCGGCAGTCGCGGACGGGACGGCGTACGCGGAGGTGTAGATCGCGCCGCGGTAAGTTGTGGAGCCGGACTTCTTGTAGGCGCAGATCGTGATGAAGTAATTCGTGTCGTTGGCAAGGCTGCTGAACTTCACATCCACGGAAGCGGTCTTGTCGGCAGAAGTCACGGTCTTCACCAGGGACGTCTTGCCTTTACTGTCCACCTTGTACAGCTGAATGATGTGTCCGTCCACGCCGGCGACCTTGCTGTAGCTCACCGTCAACATCTTCGAACCGGTCGTCACGGTCACATCGGAGGCATCCGACACAGGCAGCGGCATGGCGGCCTTCACCGCGCTGTAATCACTCGTGACGGTGACATCATCTGCCGTGTCTTCTGTCCCGCAATCGAGCGTATACGCAGCGCGGACCTTGACGTAGTACGGCGTGCCGTTCACCAGATTCGGGATCGTGCCGGACTTCGCGTCCGTTACCGCATAAACCGTGAAGGGCCCCTTGTTCGATGTTGCGTACGCAACTTCGAAGTTCTTCGCGATGCCGCTGTAGGTCCAGGAGACACCGCGGCTGCCGGAAGCGGAGGTCAGCATCGGAGCGCCGGGCGTGGCCAGGGAGACGGCGTAGGTGTCGACGTATTTGTTGCCGACGGCCTTCGGAGACTTCTCGTTGTATTTCCAGACGCGGACCAGATACGGAACATCGTATTCAACGTTCCCGCCGGAGAAGGTGTACGACACGGCGTTGTTCGCGGCGTAGGCGTTCGCCACCATGACGTAGTTATCCGTGCGGTAGAGCTCGATATAATGCCCGCCGGTCCAGGTATCCTTGGTCCAGCTGACGGTGATCTTCTTCGCGCCGCCGGAAGCCTTGACATTCACGGGCCCGTCATCGTTCAGCGGCTTCAACTCCGGCGTTGCGGTTACCGTAACGGGGTTGGAGTAATAGGTAGTCTTACCGACGGTTCTGTAGGCATAAATCTCGAAGCGGTACTCCGTCCCATTTGCCAGGTTCGTGATATCCGCGTATTCCGGGTTGGATGTGTACTTGACGTTGACCGTGCGGACAAGCTTCTCGGGGCTGACGCTGTAGACCTTGATCTGATGCCCGGTCAAAGTGTCGACATCGTCGAAATACACGCGGATCTTCTTGTAGCCGACCTTGGCATCCTGTGTGTTCGGTACAGAGAGAATCATCTTGCTCTGCTCGGCAGACACCGGGCTGTAAACGCCGCAGTCCGTGTTGAGCCAACTGAAGCGGAAGTAATAGACCTTATCCTTTTCGAGAACAGGGCCGGTGCAGGTGCCGGTATTCTCACAATAGGTCGTGTATTCGCCGTTCTCTTCTTTATATTCAACCTTGATCTGCTTATCCGTGTTATTCGGCCACGTCGCGGTCACGGTAAGTTTATCATCGTCGGTTACCAAGTTCAGCCCGGTCGGGACGGTCATCGGCGCCATCGGGGTCATCGTGTAATCGGAGAAATAATTGACCCGATTGACTGTCTTGTAACCGTACACGCGGACTTCGTACTTCGTGTTATTGGTCAGGCCGGAGAAGCTGAGCGTGATGTTCTTCGTCGACACGGCCTGGGTCTTCGTGCCCATGACCTTATTCGTTTCGGGGTTGAAGATTTCGACTTTGTACCCGGTGTAGATGTCGGCGGCCGGCTTGAGAGTCACGGTAATGATTCGGTTGCCGTTGCCGACCGTGTAATGCGTCACGGACTTCGGTTTATCGAGGAGCAGCTTCGTGATCACCGCGGAATAAGGACTGTAATCGCTGCAGCCGCTGTTGTACCGGCGGAAGCGGAAGGAATAGACCGTGTCCTTCTGAAGCGCCGCGCCGGAGCAGGTACCGTTTTCACCGCTGCAATACTCGCTGTAACCGCTGTTACCCACGGCGTACTCAACGCTGATTTTCTCGGTATTGTGACCCGTCCACGCCGCGGTCACGACAAGCGTAGTTTCGTCGACTGTCAAATCCAGCCCGGTCGGGACTGCCATCGGTGCCATCAGGGTCACCGCGGTGTTGGAGTAATACTTGACCCGGTTGACGGTTTTGTAGCCCGACACCTTGACGGTGTAAACCTTGTCATTGGTCAAACCGGTGAAGGTGAGCGTGGTCGTCTTCGTCACGGCAATGGTCTTCGTGCCCACGACTTTATTCGTGTCGGGGTGGACGATGTCGACTTTGTATCCGTCGAAGGAGGCGGTTTTCGGATTGAGCTTCACGGAAATGGAGCGGTTGCCGCTGCTGACGGTGTAATCGGTCTTGGCCGCAACCTTATCAAGGATTATTGTGGTGCTCACGGCAGACACAGGGCTGTAAGATTCGCCGGCTTCGTGATAACGGCTGAAGCGGAAATAATAGACCTTGTTCCTCTCAAGCTGTTTACCGGTGCAGCTGCCGGTGCCTTCGCAATACACGGTGAATCCGGTTTTCTGATTATCGGAATACTCAACCTTAATCGTGTCGGTTTCGTGACCCGTCCAAGCCGCTGTCACAGTAAGGTTCGCTTCGTCGGCAGTCAATGCCAAACCGGTCGGGGCGGTCATCGGCACCATCTTCTTCTCCTCGGAAGCAGAATAGTACTTCGTGCCGTTAACGATTTTGTAACCCGCGACCTTGACCGTGTACACCGCGTCATTGGTCAGGCCGGTGAAGGTGGTTACGCGATCCTTGTCAGCCTCGACAAGCTTCGACGAGACAAGCTTCCCGTCGGAGTTATAGAGCGCGACTTTGAAACCGTCGGCATCGGTGGCATCGCCGATCCAAGTATTCACCGTAATGGTTCTGCTGCCGCCGGAGACATTATACTCGGAATCCAATTGCGGAATGGAGGCATAATTATCGGCGATACGATCAAAATTCAGGACCGGTTTCGAAAAAACCTTGCGCGCGGCTTCTTTATGGGTGATGGTCACCATGAAGTTCTCAAGTTCTTCCGCGGTGTTTTCCGGGAACATCTCACGCAGCAGCGCGAAAGCACCCGCCACCATCGGAGACGCCATGGAGGTGCCGCTCTTATAACCGTAAGAATTTGTCTTAGTCGTTTCGTCACTGTCAGTACTGTCCGTATACAGAGCGGAATAAATATATGATCCGGGCGCGAGGATATCCACCAGGTTGTTGATATTGGATTTAGCCTCGATTTCGGGCTTATTTGAATTCTTCAGCCAGCCGACAGCGAATGCGTTTTCACACGCGGAGGGATAACGGATATATCCGTCATAGCCATCATTCCCGGTCGAAGCGACAGGGATCGTTCCGTTCTGCAGGAACTTGTTAAAAACATCGACGGTCGTACCGCCCACGATGGCAACGGAAAACGGGACGCTGCCGTAGCTCATGTTTACAGCCGCGGGTACGATGCCTTGATTGATCAAATCCAAGATGTACTCATACGCCTTCATCTCATCGCTGTCATACATTGTGCTTGAAGAAGAGCGGACAGTATCAAAATCAGTGATTCCGGTATCATAATCATACTTATAATAAATGCTTTCGGAGAAAACCTGAACGGCGATAATTTTCGCCTTGGGGGCGACGCCGTCTTTGCCTGCCGCGATGCCCGCGACATGCGTCCCGTGGTTGAAGTTGTGCTTGTATAC
>CAVIKW010000170.1:0-3738 GCA_963643375.1 Flexilinea sp.
TAGGACTCGAGGTACGCGGTACCGCCGTTGATGGTGACCTTGGTGTAAGCCGGGACGTAGATGTCTTCCGGACTGCAGTAGCCGCCGCTTGTACCCCCGCCGGAGATAGCCGTGAAGGTGCAATTCAGGCTGGCAATCTCAAGGTTCTGCGGCAGATAGGAATACGCGGAGTTGTAGGAGAAGTGCACGCCGTGGGCGGAGCGGTTCTCGATCCAAGCTTCCTGCGTGTCTTTGGTATGCTCGAAGGTGAGCAGCTGGGTCAGACGGTAATCCAGGCAGTCGTTCCAATAGGCGGTGAAGTAGCCGTTGCTCGCGAGGGAGGAGCAGCTGGTCAGGGATTCGCTGTCATTGACGGTCACGTAGAACTTCACGGCGTATTCACTCAGGTCGTTGCTGTCGGCCAGGCCTCTGTCAACGAAGCCGTAGACGACGTAAGTACCCGGTTCATCGACCATCAGGCGCGCGCCGGTGATTTCAAACGGACGTTCTTCATTCGCGGTAGCTTCCGTGCGGTCGTAGGCCTTCATCTTGAAGAGGGCAGTGGTACTGCCGGAGGTGCCGCTGTTCTTGTAAGTGCGGGAGAGGCTGTCGCCGTCGGAAACCGTCAGGGAGTAAAGATAGGCACCGGTGGTGGTCATGGAGGCGCAGGCAGAGTCAGCGCACTTGCGGGTCGTGAAGTAATAGTTCGTGGCGGAATCCGGGACGAAGTCGGTCTCGACATAAACATTGTAAATCGAGGAGCAGTAGCTCACGTCGGAGCATTCGCCTTCGGTCTTCGGGACGTAGATACCTTCGCCGGCACTGTCGGTCAGGCCCACGGTGAAGAGCTGTCTGGTAGACTGGCACTTATCGTAAAGAGCAGTGGCGACGCCGCTGGAGGTTGTCCCGGCTTTGTTGTCGGATGTGCAGTACGGGGCGAACTGAATGTTCAGGTCGCGGTTGAAATGGAAGACGGAGTTCTCGTAACCCTGCGTACCGTTATCATTCTGATAATAGAAGTTGATATCAAAATCGGTGCTCGAAGGATAATCCGGGTTGCCCCAGAGGTCGGTCTTCTCGGTGGAGACTTCGGAGAGGTAACCGCCGATGAGCTTCAGCGGCATTTCATCGAGAGTCAACTGATCCAAATCGGTCGCGTCGATTGCCGGATTATTCGGATAAGCGGCGTCATATTTATATACGACCTCTCTGCTGATGCCGTTGAAATCCTTGAACACGAGCGTCAGCGTGTAGCTGTAATCGACCTTCGGCGTAACATCCAGCCAAACCCGGTCCGCTCTCAGAGAGTCGCCCACGATAATGTTGACGATGGCGAATTCGCTCGACTGTTCGGCAAAATACAGGGTCGTATGTTCGTCGGAGCATTCGGTAGAGGTGTTGTAGACCAAGGTCTCGCCGGTGCCGAGGGCATAATTTTCATTGGAGGCGAGGAAGTCCTTCTCAAGTTCGTTGATAGAGCAGGGATACGGCGGATATTTAACCGTACCGGCGGCAGTCAGAAGCGTATTGCTTGAGAAATCCTGGACAGTGAAAACGATGTCCGTATCTTCGGCGACATCCGGAATATAGCGGAAGTAGACACCGGTAATGATTGAACCGGAAGGCAGGGAGTTGCAGGAAAAGTCATTCGTCATAACTTCCGTACACTGATAGCGGGTGCTTGAGCCGGACATTTCCAATTCCATGCTGATAACGCTGCCCGCGTCGGCTCCGCCGCTTGTTTTGACAAAGGCTTCCAGTTCGGAACGCCATTTGTCGGAGTCAGCGGCCGGAACGGTGAAACCGGCAAAATATTCGATGCCTTCGTTCGCGACATTCGTACATCTGTTGGTAGCGACCGCGGACGCGGCGTACGCGGACTGAACGCCGATCGTCAGCGCGCAGATGACGCAGATCATCAGGAACAGTCGTGTTTTGATATTCTTATTCATCATACATTTTTCTCCTTATTCAGAGGATACGGCCGGTCCATCCGGTCTCGTTGTTTCCATGACAATACAAGGGAAATCGGTTTCCCCTCATTACTAATATACCATAAAATAAAGCCGTCAAGCGTTTTTTATGGAAGCTGACAAGTCAATCCCATCTTGAGACTGTGACGGAGTCGAAGTTCACCCGCGCTTCGGGATCGAGTTCGTAAAGGGCCCCGCCGTCCGTCACGCGGATGCGGCGAAGTTCTTCCCCCGTCTCGGATTGATAAACGCCGTCAATGTTTGTGTATCTTACGCCCGCGGACTCCGGATAGTTCCCGCTGCTGAAAAACAGCACACGGTCGGTCACGACATTCGTCGGTTCCAGGGTCTCGGCGTTCACGGACGCGCTGACGACGTGCCCAAGCTTCGCGTACCCGCCGTCGGAACTGCCGTCGTAGCTGATAAACCAGACATTCTCCGGCTCAATCGTCACATTGCCGTCGGCATCGGGCTCACCGGCCGCCTCAACCGCGTCCCACAGAAGGCTGTAATCCCCGACGGACGCGGGCATATGACGGCTGTTATTGCTGTAAAATTCCTCGTACAGTCCGGCATTGTTCCAGTCGGCTTCCCACAGGTAACCGCGGCTGTTGTCCGAAACCAGCACGGCGTCCTCCGGCAGGAAGTCCAGCATTCCGCCGCGAAGGGCGTCTTCCCCGGCTTGGCGCGGGTAGTAAAATGTACGGTCCATGATGTCCGTGACGGCGCGGTTGTTCTGTAAATTCAGGAGCAGGATTACACAGAAGGCGGAAATTCCCAAGGCCCGCGCCCACTCAAAACGGCCGAGCTTCATCCCGACCCACAGGATCAGGCACGCGGCGCCGAAGTACTGCATATACACCGGCAGGTAGCCCAGCCCGGGAACGAGCTGTCCCTGATAGCGGTTGGAGACGGCAATGGTCAGGCTCGGCAGCAGCGCGAAGCAGAAGCCGAGGATCAACAAATCGCGTTCCTTGTACCACGCCGCGAATTCCGCGCTGTCCCGGCGGATAAGCGCCGCGCACAGGAGAAACCCGAGCAGGATGACGAGATCGCGGATCCCGACGGCGCCGACGAAGTCCGCGAAGTTGTAATTCATGAACGAGGCGGCGGGGTAAACATTGCCGAGGACAGCTGCTTCATTCCCGGCGCTGTAGTAGCTCAGCGGCAGTCCGGCCGAGATCTGACAGCCGGCGGCGCGCAGAATGCTCGCGGGGTCGAGGGAGAGCGTCACGCCGACATATTGAACATCGTGAATCGGGCTGTTCCGGAATGCGAGAACAACTGCCAGGGCGGCTGCCGTCAGCGCGAGATAAGGCAGGCTGCTTTTCACCGCTTTGAGGAAGTTCCCGCGGCGCGACCAAATCAGCAGGCAGATCATAGCAATGAACGGGAAACAGACTTCATAAGTGAAAAGCCCGATCCCGAAGAAGATTAGTGACAGCGCGAGGTGTTTCCCTTTTCCCGTTCGGCACCAGCGCAGCGTGAAGAGCGCCGTCAGCAGCATCTCCGCGGTGAGGCCCTGCAAATATCCGAAAAAGCCGTTGATGGGGTCCTGATAGACGCGGGTCTGCAGCAGCAGCGGAATGATGAGCATCCCGAGGCGGGCGTACCGCAGCGGCAGTCCGAATTCCAACAGTGTCTGACGGAAGATCAATTGATCCGCGAGAATCAGCAGGATGATGAGCGCCTTGTAAACGGCGGGATCTTCAATATAGAAGAAGTAATAATAGGCGGAAGAGAGAATGTTCGCGCGGCCGAGATGCAGCAGCGTGCGGATGAAGTC
>CAVIKW010000171.1:0-3713 GCA_963643375.1 Flexilinea sp.
ACGGGAAGCGGTAAGCGGGTAGTTCGTTTTTTGTCAAACGCGCGTAAACAATGAACGCGCCCATATCCATAAGGAAGTGTCAAGCCATGAAAAACATCAAGTATCACAAGTTAGTTCGTGACAGAATACCGGAAATTATCGAAAAAAGCGGTAAGACCTGTATCACTTCCGAATTGTCCGCGTGTGAATACGTGGAAATGCTGGACGAAAAGCTGAATGAAGAATTAGCCGAATATCAGGAAAGCAAATCGCCGGAGGAGCTTGCGGATTTATTGGAAGTGATCCGCGCCGTTGCAATTGCCAGGGGCAGTTCCATTGAGGAAATTGAGAATATACGCATTGAAAAAGCTGCTAAGCGGGGCGGTTTTGAAAAGCGTCTTCTGCTTCTCGAAGTGCAGTCGGAGGAGTAAGTCATGAGCGGGTATCGTGCGGCTTCGGGCTCCTGGGCTGAAGGTCTCTTTATACATCTGTTTGAAGAGGTTTTCGGTGCCGAAAAAACGGGATATTTGTATACGCAATACCCATTTTTTGACATTTATAATGACAACCGTTTCGCGGATTTTATGCTCGAAAACGGCGGTAAGCGCATCGCCATCGAAATTGATGACGACGCGAGCCATTTACCCGGGCATGTTTCCCAACAAAAACATTATGACGATCTGACGAAACAAAACAGCATGATACATCTCGGATGGGATGTATACCGCTGGCCTGTCCGCGCGATGCAGGAACAGCCGGACCGCGTAAAAGATGAAATGCGAATCTTTTTCGGCGATCATCCGCTTTTCAGAACAATAGCCGATTATCTGCCTACGCAAAGAGGGCAGGCATTTGAGCTGAAGGAACACCAGCAGCAGGCGTTGAACAACCTTGCCGAGATGCGGAAAAACAACCAGACAATCGCGCTGCTCTACCACGCGACAGGAACAGGCAAAACCGTAACAGCCGTTTCCGACGCGAAGTCTGTGGGCGGTCACGTGCTGTACATTGCTCATACGAAAGATTTGGTATTGCAGGCAGCTGAAACATTCCATAATATATGGCCCGAAGCATCCGTAGGGCTTTATATGGAAGACCGTAAAAATACAGACGCGCAGGTTATCTGCGGAAGCGTGCAGAGCATTGCACTGAATCTCGATTCTTTCTTCAGCGACAGCTTCAACTACATAATCGTAGACGAAGCGCACCACGCCAGCGCGGAGACCTATCAAAAGATTCTTTCCTATTTTCAGCCGCAGTTCACATTAGGATTAACCGCGACCCCGGAGCGGAACGACGGCAACAACATTCTTGAAATCTTCAAGAACACCGCGCATCGATTGGACATCAAGACAGCCGTCGAAATCGGCGAATTGACGCCGGTCCGGTGTTTCAGAATCCATACAAATATCGACCTGACGAATGTTCGCTTCAACAGCGTTCAGTACAATATTCGGGATTTGGAGAGCAAGATATTTGTCCCCGAGCGGAATAAGCTGATTGTCGACACCTGGCTTAACTTTGTAAAGAATAAGCGCACGGTCATTTTTTGCGTCAGCCGAAAGCACGCGGAGTTAATCGCGGAGGAGCTCAAGCAGCATGGCGTATCCTCGATGGCTGTTGACGGCTCCATGAAGCTATCCGAAAGAAATGAGACGACAGCGAAATTCGCATCCGGCAAACTCATGGTTCTGTGCGCTTGCGATTTACTGAATGAAGGCTGGGACTGCCCGCAGACCGAAGTTCTGTTTATGGCAAGACCGACCATGTCAAAGGTATTGTATACGCAGCAATTGGGCAGAGGCATGCGCCTTGCGGAAGGCAAAGAGAGCTTGATTGTTTTTGACTTCGTCGATAACGCGACCCAATACAACACTCCGTTCTCGCTTCACCGCTTGATGAAAGTCCGCGATTATCGTCCGGGCAGGAAAGTCATCGCGCCGCAGGATCAAATCGCAGACGAAGATGATATTTACGCCCGAGGCGAAAGACCGGACGCGATTATTGACTACCCCGTCGACGCGAATGATTACGAGCTTGTCGACTTGTTCAATTGGCAGGAAGAAGCTGCCGGAATGATTTCTCAAATGGAGTTAGTAAGGCGGGTCAATGTTCAGGCGGAAACAGTCGAGAGATACATTCAGGAAGGGAAGCTTGTTCCGGACTTAGCCGTTCCGATGAGCAGCCACCGTGTCTTTCGCTACTTTACCGAGGAAAACTTACTGAAATCCGCCGCTAAGTACGAGTGGACGATTGTCGATGACGACAACAGAAAAGAAATGTTCATGGATATGGTTCGAAAAATGGACATGAGCTACTCGTATAAACCGATTTTACTGCTTGGTTTTTTGGAATACGCCGATGAAAAGGGCCGCGTGGAGTTATCCGAATTGGCGCACTTTTTTAAAGCGTTTTTCGACCAAAGGCGGTCGGAAGGCAAACCGGTTGAAAAGAAGAACAGCATCTACTATTCCGGAAACGCGACAGATCAGGAAATCGTCAACAACATTCTGAGCAATCCGTTCAAGCGTTTTGAATATATGAAAATCATGTCGCATACCAAAACGCTGGGCATTATTCAAATGGATTCTTCGGTCTGGAAGAAGCTGACCGCAAGCGATAAAGAAGAAATTATCAACGTCTGCAACGCCAAGCTCGAAGATTATTTTTCCAAATTGGAAGCAAAGCAATAACAACAGATATCCGGTACGACAAGCGGATCAACAGAATGAATGGGAATTGACGGCAGCAATTATGCTTGCCGTCAATTCCCTTTTCGTAATCCGGTAGACAGCCTCTGCCAGACGCTCGGATACCAATCGGAGGACACCCGCCGCAGTTTGTGGATTCACGGCTCCTACGGCACCGGCAAGAGCTACGCCGCCATCTTCATCAAGCACCTGCTGGAGGAAAAGCCGGAGACGATTGAGGCCTTCCTGCAGAACAGCCAGCGGCTGTCGAAATTCAAGAACCGCTTCATGAACTGCCGCCGGAACGGCGATTACCTTGTCATCTGGAAAACCGGCTGCACAGGCATCCATTCCGGCGACGACCTGCTGTTCGCGGCCGAGTCTGCCATCCGTGAAGCGCTGAAGAATAAGTTCGGCACGGCCGCGGACCTGGGTTCGGCCTCCCTGCAGGACCGCGTGAAGGAGCGGCTCCGCGACAAGAGCATCAACTGGGAAAATGTGCTGGAGACCACCATCCTCGGCGAGGATTATCCCAACGCGGACGCGCTGCGCGCCGCGGTTGAAGGCGGAAACCTGAAAGCGGTCACAGCCGTTGCCGAGGTGATCCAAGCCAAGCGTTGGGGCCTCATCGACAATGTCGAGACTTTCAAGAAATGGATAGCGGAGATCATTGAGGCGAATCACTTGGAGAAGAGCGGCATCTTCTTCATCTGGGACGAATTCACCGAATACCTGCGAAACAGCGACGATAAAGTCATTTTGCAGCAGATCTCGGAGTTCTGCAAAGTGAAGCCGTTGTTTATGTGCTTTGTTGTGCATAAGGACCCGAGCTGGGTGGACATGATGGGCAGCGCCACCTACCAGCAGATTTCCCACCGTTTCCACGAAGTGGAGTTCCATGTCTCGGCGGATGCGGCTTACGACCTGATCGCGGGCTCCATCAGCATCCGCAACGGGATGGATAATAATTGGCCTGACGCGCGCAAAGGTCCGATACAAAACATCAAGAGCTTCCTGCCGGAAATGGAGGGCTTGGACAGCAAA
>CAVIKW010000172.1:0-3712 GCA_963643375.1 Flexilinea sp.
TGCGGCATGAATTTCCATTGCGGGCGTTTGGTTAATTTCGGCACAACGCTCCGCGAAGGGGAGCGGGTGTGCAGTTCACCTCATCCACCGCTACCGCGGTCCCCCTTCCCCTCGAGGGGAAGGCTTAAGCGCGGTTGAAGTTGAGGCGTGGCTGCGTGTGTCGGGCGGCGTTTCAATTTTCCCTTTTGCGGGCAATGCGGATTACAATTATTGAAAAATCATTCCACCGGCAATTGGCCCGGTGAATATAAAGGCGGCGGATATGCAATATCGAAATGACAAATACGGGAATCCGATCTCGGCGCTCGGGTATGGGTGCATGCGGTTTTCACAGAAGGCGGGGCGGCCCGATGTGGATAAGACCGAGAAGGAAATTATGACGGCGTATGAGGCCGGCGTCAATTATTACGACACGGCGTACATTTACCCCGGCAGCGAGGACGCGTTGGGCAAAATCCTCGCCCGCAACGGCATCCGCGACAAGGTCAATATCGCGACGAAGCTGCCGCATTATCTCATGAAAGATATCAACGGTGTCGAGCGCTGTTTTCAGGAAGAGCTGCGCCGTCTGCAGACGGATCACATTGACTACTACCTCATGCACATGCTCACGGACCTGCCGACTTGGCAGCGCCTGCAGGAACTCGGCATCGAGGATTGGATCCGCGTGAAGAAGGACGCCGGCGCCATTCGGCAGATCGGGTTTTCGTACCACGGCAACGCCGACATGTTCCGCAAACTGGTCGACGCCAACGACTGGGATTTCTGCCAGATTCAGTACAATTACCTGGATGAGACGTCGCAGGCGGGGCGCGAGGGATTGCATTACGCGCATGAGAAGGGGCTCCCGGTCGTGATTATGGAACCGCTTCGCGGCGGGCGTTTGGTGAATCTGCTGCCGGAGTCGGCGAAGAAATTGATGAAGGAAGCTGTCCCAGACCGGACTTTCGCGGAGTGGTCCTTCGACTGGCTCTGGGATCAGTCCGAGGTGACCTGTGTGCTATCCGGGATGAATTCCGTCGAGATGGTGGAGGAGAATACGCGCTCCGCGGACAAGGCGCGGGTCGGGATGCTCACGGACGCGGAACGCGAGGTCCTGCGTCAGGTTGTGGCGGAAATCAATTCAACGCTGGCGGTGGGCTGTACGGGCTGCCGGTATTGCATGCCGTGCCCGAAGAATGTCGATATCCCGGGCACGTTCGCCTGCTACAACCGCTTGAAGACGGACGGCCGCGTTCGGGGATTGACGGAGTACTTCATGACGACAGCGCTTCGCCGGGATCCGACGTCGGCGTCCAACTGCGTGGGGTGCGGGAAATGCGAACAGCACTGCCCGCAGCATATTGAGATACGCAAGATGCTCAAGGAAGCCCGCGCGGAGTTGGAGACTCCGATTTACAAAATCGCAAAAGCCGGCGCGAAGCTGGTGATGAAGTATTGACGAGTGTGGAGAGTGGAGAGTGAAGTTAGCGCCGGCTTCGGGATCGCACGTTGCCCATTTCAGGATGGTTTGAGCATCGGTGCACAACGCTTCACGACAGTGGATGTGTCTGCAGGTCACCTCATCCACCGCAAGCGGTCCCCCTTCCCCTCAAGGGGAAGGACAATACGCCGCTCAGTTGAAGCGAGACTGCGAGTGTCGGGCGGTCGGGGCTATCGCGCACCTCATCCACCGCGGAGCGGTCCCCCTTCCCCTCAAGGGGAAGGCTTAATGGCGCCCGATAAGGGAAAATATGCTTCCCATATCGGGCACCGCTATTGCCTATTGCCTACTGCCTAATTTTCTTTATCAATCACATCAATGATCTCGCCGATGAACTCGTAGTGCGGGGGGAAGTTCGGGCGGTCGTAGATTTCTGCGGCGTCCGGGGACATTTGGGATTTGACGAATTGGTTCCAATAAATCTTCCGGCAGACGAAGGTCAGGGACGCTTCTTTGAACGCGACGGAGAGCTCCACCGGGTACGGGGTCAGCGAGGTCAGGGCGAATTTGTCCGTGTCGCGGGCGGATTTCGTCCCGAGCAGGAGCAGGTCGTCATGGTACCGGTCCGGGAAGAACGAGACGGTGAAATACTCGTTTTTGAGCATATAGTCCGCCGTGTAACGGATCGGGTTGATGTACACGGTGACGATCATGCGTCCGCCGTCCTTGCCGTGCCAGATGTCCCCGAGACTTCCCCAGCTGATGGTGCAGCCGTCAAAATCATCCATAGAGCCCGCCGTGCACAGTCCCCAGCGGCTGTTGAATAACTCGAATACCCGGTAGCTTTTCTCTCTGAAATCCATAACATCCTCCTTGAAATCATTCCATGTCTTTTTATTATAATGCCGCGGCGCTTGTCACGAGATTTTCCTTCCGAATGTTTGAGGTAACTAACTATGATAGAATTAGTTAGAAAACTATAACTACGACGGGACGCGGAACCGCTGCCGGTGTCGGCTGTGTGAAGTCCGCTCTCCCTGTGAACCAAATTGAGGATCGGCTTATGTCTGTAAAAACTTCGGAACGTCAGGAAAAAATGATGCAGATTACGTTCAGAGGTACCCGTGTATGGCGGCAGCTGAACACCGGCTTTGTTGATGAACATGTCCGCGTCGTCCGGGAATTCGTCGCGAACATCTTTTTTTACACCAAAAACGGGAAAACGATCATGATCGACGCCGGTTACAATTATCCGCGCCTGAAGGAGAAAATGTCTTGGCTGGACATTGACCCGAATGAAATTTCCGAAATCCTCCTCACGCACATTGACACCGATCACACCGGCGCGCTGGAGGAAGGCAGCGAGGGCCTGTTCAAAAACGCGAAGATCTATCTCGGCGAGATTGAAAACGGCTACCTGACCGGCGAACGGACCCGCCGGGTGATGTACGGTCTCTACGCGCTGCCGAAGGTGGTCATTCCGAATGAGAAAGTCTTACTGAAAGACGGACAGGTGTTTTTCATCGGCGATATCAAAATCGAATGCATCCTGACGCCGGGACATACGATCGGGCATATGGTTTACCTGATTGACGACAAATATCTCTTCACCGGCGACACGATTTGGCTCGGCATTGACGGCGGGTACAGCTTCCTGAGCACGCTGGCGTGGTCCAATAAAGCCGCGAAGGAATCCCTGGTGCGGTTGGAAAACCTGCTGCGGGAGAGGAACATCGCGCCGATTATTCTCACCGGACATACCGGTTGGACGGATGACCTCGACTTCGCTTTCGAGAAGAAGGACAAGGTCTGCGGTGTCTTCACGAAGCGGCTCCCCGATCCGCAGGCGCCGTATGATGCTTATGATGAGAGCGATGACACCGAAGAAAACACGCGGAAAGGCATCCCGCTGCCCAAGAAGATCACGTTGAAGGATCAGCAGATCGCCGGGTGACGAAAACACGGAGGGATTCAATGGAGACTCGAAAACCCGATTATAAAAACTGGATGCCGAAGGGCATGGTCATCGGATTCGGCGTCGCGGCTGCCGTGTTCTTGGCGGTGGGGGTCATCGCGCATAGCTTGATGGATGAAAACGGATTGAAGACCGCGGTCGTTATTATCGCTTATGCCGCGGCGGTCATTCTCGCCGCTGTGACGATTTGGTGCGCCGTGTTGTACCGCGCTTTTGATTACAACGGAACGCGGAAGATGTCGAAGCAGATCATCGACTGCCTTTCCGATTATGTCGTGCTGCCGGAAGGCGGCGTCGGCCTGGATGTCGGCTGC
>CAVIKW010000173.1:0-3654 GCA_963643375.1 Flexilinea sp.
TTCCCCTCGAGGGGAAGGAGGACCCGCTCCGCGGGGGATGAGGTGACCTGCAGACTCGCTCCCCTTCGCGGAGCGTTTAAATAAATCGCCCGATAATTGAAGCAATACTTCGCATATCGGGCGCATCTATTGCCTATTGCCTATTGACTACTGACTCACTCCTCACTCCAAATATATCCCCGTCCCGTCGGAGATCCCCTTCGCCTTCCCCCAGGCGTCAATCGTATCGTCGACGCGTTCGAGGAACTTGTCAAGCTCCTTCATCCGTTCGAAGGCGGCTTGGGGATGGAGGGCGTTCATCATCAGGAACGAATGGAAGGCGTCGTTCTGCTCGATGCGCATGGCGGCGTTGATGTGCGTCCAGGTCGTGAGCATGATCCACACGGCGGAGGGCAGGTGGGCCTCGATGTAGGCCTCCACCGCCTTGGTATAGTACGGCAGGCGGAATTTGGCGTACTCGGGATAGAAGCCGGGGTTGGTGTAGCCCGCGAAGTAGTCGAAGTAATACGTCCAATTCTGCACGTAGTACGGCATGAACTTCGCGGCGTCGGGTGTTTTCGTGATCAAGCCTTCCACCGTCTTCGGTAAGTCGGAGGCGCCGTCAAGGTCCGCGCAGACTTCCGTGAATGCGTTCAGCATATTGCGCATGGTGAGCGGGTTCCGCGTCAGGCAGGCGAGGGAGTTGACGGCGTTTTCGACGCACAGCAGGTAATTGAAGACGTAGGTGACGTCGAGGTTCGTGTTGGCGAGGCGGCCGAGCTGGCTGAAGTATTTATGCGCTTCCTTATTGAAGACCAGGGCGCGGCCCATGGTGTTCTCGGGGACGAAGAACGAGGCTTCGACGGAGGAGAGAATGAACTCGTACCAATGGCTCTTGCTGAAAAGCACCACCGGGTCGAAGCACAGCGACGAGCCCAGCCACGGATCGGTGCGGAGGGTGCGGGTGTTCTGGAAGTACTCCTTCGGATAATGGTAGATGTCGAACGTCGCCTCTTCCGAAATACTCATCAGCTCGCGGTATGCCTGCTGCAGGTCGGTGTGGATCATGATGATGTCCACGTCGGTGGTGCCGTTGATGAACGGATATTCCTTCAGCATCGACCCCGTCATGTAGGCGCAGACGACCGTGCGGTCCTTCTTGGCCCGCTGCTGAATGTAACCTTCGCTGAGTTTGATGAGTTTCTCTCGTGTAATGCGCATATCTTACCGCGTGATCTCCCGAAGTTTCTCGACCTTTTCCTTCAGAATGTCAAAACCGCCCTGCCAGAAGGCTTCCTGCGTGAAGTCGAAGCCGGCATCCAGGAGCAGATCCTGCGGACGCTGCGACCCGCCTTTGTGAAGCATTTCCTTGTACCGCGGGATGAAGGTCTTGCCTTCCTTCTTATACTGCGCGTAGAGCGCGAGGACGAGGAGCTGGCCGAAGGCGTAGGCGTAGACGTAGAAGGGCGTCGCGAAGATGTGCGGGATGGAGGCCCACTCCCACTTGAAATAATCGTCCACGACAACGGCGCCGCCGAACTGTTCGTTGAGGTTCGCGAGGTAGGCGGCATTCAATTCGTCAATGTCCGCGCCCTCGCCGATCATGCGGTGGGCTTCCTTCTCGAACAGCGCGAAGTAGGCCTGCCGTTGGATGGTGGCGTAATTGTCGTCGAGCTGCTTGATCAGCATATCGCGGAGGACGGCCTTGTCCGTGACGGTCGACTGCATATAATCCGCGAGTAACATTTCGCCGAAGGTGGATGCCGTCTCCGCGAGGGGCAGGCAGGAGCTCTGCTGGAAGATGGTTTTGTCCTCGGCGCTCATGGAGTGAATGGCGTGGCCGAGTTCGTGGGCGATGGTGGAGGTGTCCTCCGCGCCGCCATGGAAGTTGAGCAGCACCCACGGCGTGTAATTCGGGCCGAGGGTCTCGCAGAAGGCGCCGCCGCGTTTGCCGTGGCGGGGTTCGCTGTCGATGTGGTGTTCGTTATAGACGCGTTCGGCCATCTTCGCGAACTCCGGATCGAAGTTATTATAGGAGGCGAGCATGGTTTTGAACGCCTCGTCGAAGCTGATTTTGGTGGTGTCGGTCTTCATCGGGGCATAGAGGTCGCGGCGGTGGAATTCATCCAGGCCGAGGAGCTCTTTCTTGAGCTTGAAATAGTCGATGAAGACGTCCTTATTCTTGCGGCAGGTCTCGAGGAGGAGGTCCACGACGTCATCCGGGATGTCGTTGCCGAGGTTCCGCGCGGCGATGGGGGATTTGTATCCGCGGATGCCGAGGTTTTCCTGATCCCAGGCGCGGCAGATGTTTTGATAAATTTGGCCGAGAATGCTGCCGTCGTCCCCGTACACGCGGTAAAGCTCCTCGTAGGCGGCCTTGCGCAGCTCCGCTTTGTCCGAGCGGGCGTAGACCATCAGCCCTTCGCGGGTGAGGGATTTCTCCTCCCCGTCGACGGTGATTTTGAAGACGTAGCGGTTCGTGATGGAAGAATAGATGTTATCCAACGCGGAGGCGCCGGTGCTGTTTTTGATGTTGATGATCTTCTCTTCCGACTCGTTGAGCGTGTAGGGCTTGGAAAGGCGCATGGCGGAGAGGAAGTACGCGTTCTCCGGGCAGGCCGCGGTCAAACGGGCCGCAGGTTCGTCCGCTAATTTCGTCCACCAAAGGTCAAAGAAGAGGACGCGGTTGCCGAGTTCCGTGATAACGGCGTCCGTCTGTCCCATAAGGGAAAGGGCGGAGGAGTCCTGCGTGTCGGCTTCGAAGCGCAGGGAGCAGAAGCCGAAGAGCTTATATTCGAGCGAGACAATGGCGCCGTAGTCTTTCATGATCTCCGCGAATCGTTCGCCGGAGAGCTCATCGTTCAGTTCGCCGCGGACATTCTCGAAGGCGTTCACCAGGGCGGTGAGCTTCTCAAGGTCCTTGTTGAAGGATGCTTTGAAGTCGTCGGGGTAAAGATCCGCGAGCGACCATTTGCCGAGTTTGTATTCCATGATCAAAATCCTCCTGCATACTATTATAATGTAAAGTTTGGAGAGTGGAGAGTGGAGAGTGGAGAGTGGAGTGAAGGAAATAGTGCCGCGGGGCGTCCCCGCGGCACTATTCGATTTAAATAAACGCTCCGCGAAAGGGAGCGGGTCCGCAGTTCACCTCATCCACCGCTGCCGCGGTCCCCCTTCCCCTCGAGGGGAAGGCCTTAGCGCGGTCCAAGTTGAGGCAGGACTTACAATGTCGGGCGCTTAAGCAATTGAAAAAGCGGTAAGAGATTGATGTTCTCTTACCGCTTTTGGGTTTACTTCTCTGTTATCCCGCTGCCGCGTCGGCAGAGCGGCTGCGCGGGGGATTGTCAACCGGAGTTGACTGATTAATTGAAGAGATTAGCTTTCCTCATGAAGGGGGCATTCGCAAGTATTGCCATCCCAATTGCCTGTCTCACCACCGCAATCAGTGGGGGCACACCCTGACTTGACGCACTTGCAATCGGCAGTATTTCCATTCTCCAAAGTTTCCCATGTTTCGCAACTGGTTATCTTGCATAAAGTTTCCGGACTCGGTTCCGGTTTCACATCGCCGCCTTCTTCCTCAGCATCAGGGGCCGCGATCTTCGGGGCGGAGAGGCCTAATTCGCCGGCAACGGGGAGTGTGCCGATCGGGGCACCGGAATTCTTGCCCATGAT
>CAVIKW010000174.1:0-3557 GCA_963643375.1 Flexilinea sp.
CCCTATGAGGGGAAGGGGGACCGCTTGCGGTGGATGAGGTCTGCGATAGCCCCGAGCGCTCGATATGGGGAAATTCACTCCAATTAATGAGCGCTATTGTCCTTCCCCTATGAGGGGAAGGGGGACCGCTCCGCGGTGGATGAGGTGAACTGAACACCCGCTCCCCTTCGCGGAGCGTCATGAAATAAGAAGAGTGCAGCGGGAATCCCCGCTGCACTCTTTCGATAACTCCTCACTCCTCACTCCTCACTCCTAACTATCCCTTATACTCATAATCCTCATCCTCCACTGCCTTCTTCACCGCGGCGTCGTCCCATTTTCCATGGAATGTCACCGTCGCGGAGCCTTTTTCGTGGTCGGCTTCGCAGGTGTCGACGAAGTCAAGGGACTCGAGGGCGTGTTTGACGGCGGCTTCGCAGTGGTGGCACATCATGCCTTCGATATGGATCACGCGGGTCTGCGAAGCGGGAGCCGCCGGGGCGGAGGCTTTCCTCCGCGGAGCTTTGTCCTTGGTCGCGTCGTGGATGTTGAAGAGGTTCAGCCGCAGGGCGTTCATGCAGACGGTGAAGCTGGAGAGGCTCATGCAGGCGGCGCCGATCATGGGGTTCATCTTCCACTTGAAAAGCCCGGCCGCGAGCGGAATGCAGACGAGGTTATAGAAGAAGGCCCAGAACAGGTTCTCGTGAATGTCTTTCAGCACCGCGCGGGAGAGACGCACCGCGGCGGGAACGTCGGTCAGGGCGCTGTTCATGAGAACGATGTCGGCGGAGTCAATGGCAACGTCGGTCCCGGCTCCGATGGCAATGCCGATGTCGGCGCGGGTCAGGGCGGGGGCGTCATTGATGCCGTCGCCGACCATGGCGGTCTTGCCCTGCTTCTGCAGCTCACGGATGGCGGCTTCCTTCCCATCGGGGAGCACGCCCGCGATTACGTCATCCACGCCCGCCTGGGCGCCGATGGCTTTGGCGGTGCGCTCGTTGTCGCCGGTCAGCATGATGACGCGGATGCCCTGATTCCGCAGCTGACGGACGGCCTCCGCGGATTCGGGCTTGATGGTGTCCGCCACGGCGATAATGCCGATGAGACGGCCGCCGCGTTCAAAGAAGAGCGGGGTCTTGCCTTCGCCGGCAAGCTTTTCCGCGGACTGCTTCACCGCTTCATCCGCGTCCTTCCCGTCGAAGATGAACCGCGCGTTGCCGCCGCGGACTTCCTCACCGTTGACGTTTCCTTTCAATCCGTTCCCCGGCAGCGCCTGAAACTCATTCGCCTCCATGGCAGGGATGCCGCGGCGTTCGGCTTCAGCGGTGACGGCCTTCGCGAGCGGGTGTTCGCTCATGCGCTCAAGTGCATTGGCGAGGCCGAGCAGCTCCTCCTCGGTGCAGCCTTCCGCGGGGAGGATATCCGTGACCCGCGGTTCGCCGGAGGTGATGGTGCCGGTCTTGTCCAGCGCGGCGATTTCAATCTTGCCGGCGTTCTCCAAGGCCTCGGAGGTCTTGAAGAGAATGCCGTTCTTCGCCCCGATGCCGCTGCCGACCATAATGGCAACCGGCGTCGCCAATCCCAGCGCGCAGGGACAGGAGATGACGAGCACGGAAATTGCCCTCGCCAGCGCGAAGCTCAGCGTCTGTCCGGCAATCAGCCAGCCGACCAGAACCACGGCGGCAATGCCGATCACCGTCGGGACGAATACGCCGGAGACTTTATCCGCGATGCGGGCGATGGGCGCCTTCGTGGCGGCCGCGTCCGAGACCATGCGGATGACCTGCGCCAGGCTGGTATCCGCGCCGACGCGCGTGGCTTGGCAGGTCAGGTGGCCGGATTGGTTGATGGTGCCGGTGGATACGGTGTCGCCGGGGTTCTTATCCACGGGGATGGATTCGCCGGTCAGGGCGGATTCGTTCACCGCGCTCGATCCCGAAGTGACGATGCCGTCGACAGGGATGGATTCGCCGGGCTTGACAGCGAAGATGTCCCCCGGTTTGACCTCGTCCACGCTGACCTCCACGAGCTCCTCCCCGCGGACCAGCGTCGCGGTTTTCGGCGCGAGCTTCATCAAGCCGCGGAGGGCATCCGTGGTGCGGCCCTTGGACATGGCCTCGAGCATCTTCCCGATGGTGATAAACGTCGGGATCATGGCGGCGGACTCGTAATAGAGCTGATTGTGGTAGAGCTCATGCAATTGCATCCCGTCCGCGCCGTTCGCGGTCAGACCGCAGAGTTCATAGAATACGAACGTCGACCAGCCGAAGGAGACCGACGAACCCAGCGCCACGAGCGTATCCATGTTGGGCGCGCCGTGCCGCAGGGAGCCGAAGCCGGAGGTGAAGAATTTGCCGTTGATGAGCATGATCACCGCGGCGAGAATCATCTGCGTCAGGGCGAGGCCGGTGTAATTGCCGTTGAAGTATGCCGGCAGCGGCCATCCGAGCATGGTGTGGCCCATGGTGATGTACATCAGCGCCGCCAGGAACACGGCGGAAAGGATCAGCCGGCGTTTCAGCTTCGGCGTCTCATGATCCCGCAGCGCCTCCTCCTCGGCGGCGTAATCCATCGCCTTCTTGGTTGTTTCCGCGGCGCCCCCTTTCAATGACGCGCCGTAGCCGGCCTCCGTGACCGCGCGGATGATCTCGTCCGGGGCGGCGGTTCCTTCCACGCCCATGGAGTTCGTCAAAAGACTCACCGAGCAGGCTGTCACGCCGGGGACTTTATTGACCGCTTTCTCAACGCGCGCCTGGCAGGCCGCGCAGCTCATTCCCGTAACAATGTATTGATCCATCGTTTACCTCTTTAAAAATGAAAGGCTGTCGAACAGCGTCCGACAACCTTATCTTAGCACATTTTCAAAGGAATTAGTCATGGTTTACCAAAGATATCACAAGGCCGTGCCCTTCTTCGGGATGAAGAACTTCGCCGTGTCGATCCCCTCTAATTTGAGGAGGGCGAGCTTCCGTTGAATCCCGCCCGCGTACCCGGTCAATGAACCGTTCGAACCGACGACGCGGTGGCAGGGAACGATGATCGAGATCGGATTCCGCCCGACGGCCCCGCCGATTGCCTGCGCGGACATCCGCGGGCGGGCGAGCTGCTTCGCGAGGGAGCCGTAGGTCACGGTCTCTCCGTACGGAATCTCCCGCAGCAGTTCCCACACCGCCCGGCGGAACAATCCGACGCTGCCGAAGGAGACCGCGGGCATGAATTCGGGCTCCCGTCCGGAGAAATAAACATCCAGCCAGCGGACGGTATCCGTGAAGATCGGCAGGTCCCGTTCGACGGCCTCGGGGGACAGTCCCAAGGCGAAGTGTTTTTGATCGTCAAACCAAGCCCCGGTCAATGCCACACCGTCGGAGGAGAGGGTCATTCGCCCGAGAGGGGAGGAGTAGTGGGAGAGGTAGTTCATGAGTGCTCCTTGTGAAAAAGAGTGGAGAGTGAAGAGTGGAGAGTGGAGTTAAGCGCTCGACACTCGAAGACCCGCCCCCTTATCGGGCGCGTTTTTTGACGCTTCGCGAAGGGGAGCGGGTGTGCAGTTCACCTCATCCACCGCGGAGCGGTCCCCCTTC
>CAVIKW010000175.1:0-3517 GCA_963643375.1 Flexilinea sp.
GTATTACGACAACCTCATTACAGCATCCCGCAACAATCGTTTGGCTTATCTGGATCCGGATGCGTCTGTCTCTTGGTATATTGATATCTGCGTAGAATAAAGTCTGTTCTTGGTGATTACAGCTCCGCAGCCTTTCCGCTGCGGAGCTTAGTTCTTCGGGATGCCGAAATTACGGAAATTACCCCACATCCTCCAGGAACTCCTGAACCTCCGTCCGAAGTTCTTGAACCGTCGCCTTGCACTCCTCCGGGAATACCCGGCCGATGCGGAAGTAACGGTCGTAGCCGGTCTCGAACGGCAGGAGGAGGTGGGAGGCGTAGTGATAAATCAGCTGCTTATGCGGATAGGCGAAGCCGTGCGAATCAAGCCGTGATGTCATCTCGGCGCAGGCCTCCGCGCTCGGCCACAGCGAATCGTATTCCGCGGCGGCAAGCAGGATGGGGCCTTGAATCTTCTCGACCGGAATGAACGTGTCGGACGGTGCGGAGCGGTTCGCCCGCTCGTATACCGGGCGGAAGGTCAGTTCGCGGGCGCGGATGGAATCCCATACCGCGCGCAGCCCGGACGCCGAAGCGTAGGCGTAGGGCAGCTCCTCTCCGCGGAAGGTCCACGAGGACGCGTTCACCCACGAAATGCCGGAGCCGACGCCCATGTTGACGCGCGCGGAGGGGGAGAAGGCGATGACCGCGTTGATCTGCGGAAGGAGGGACGCGGCGGCGAGGGCCAGCTCGGCACCTTTCGAAATGCCGACCGCGATGACGGTCTTGATTCCCATTGAATGCAGGCGGTCCGCGGCTTTTTCCACGTACTCAATCGGCACCCGCATGAGCGTTTTCGGCGTATCTTTCACCCCGAAGTACCCGACGGCCAGGGCGGTGATTCCCATTTCCGCGAAGGCTTCGGCTTCAAGCAGCGTTGCTTCGTACGGCACGCCGGCACCGCCCAATACAAGGGCTGCCTTATTCGGATAGATATCCTTTTCCGGCTTGTAGAGCTGTCCGTAAAAACCGTCTTCCGCGACGGAAAATTCCTGAATCCAATTCTGTTTTTTCATGATTATTCCTTCAATTCCTTCTGCCGAGGTAGCGGTTGACGCGCCGCTTGTAGGCCGCGTATTGCTCCCCGAAGGCGCGGAGGAGGAACTTCTCCTCGACGAGTACGATCTGCAAATGGAACATCACCGCCGCGAACGCGGACGCCGCGAGCAGCGGCCAATTGAAATACATGCAAAGGATGCCGAGGTACACGAGGTCGAACGCGAGGAACGCCGGGTTCCGGCTGATGGAATAGATGCCGTCCGTGACCAGCTCCGTCCGATCCGTTTCGGAAACGCCCGCCCGCCAGCTGTCCCGCATGGTCGCCACCGAGATGATAAACACAATGTCGCCGAGGATGCCGATGACAACGCCGGCGATTCGTACGGGAGTCGGCGGGTATTGCTTCACGAGAAAGATGCTGAGCAGTTCGGCAATCGGGACGAGGGCGGTCGCGATTTTCATCACGACTTCAACCCGCAGCGCGGTCCCTGATTTGCCGACGCCCATCTGATCCGTGCGAATGCCTTTGCTTCGCTGGAGGAGCATCTTGATCAGGTAGCAGCCGTAAAAGACGGCAAGGATGGTCAACGCGGTGATTTTGTAAAAGGTTTCGTTCATAATCAGGCCTCTGTAAGGTTCTCCGCCCGGGGACGAAGTATTCGATAAAAATTAGCCTTATATAACCGATTATATCTCAGTTATATAAGACAAACAAAATTCTTGTGTAAATTGTTATGTTAATCCTTGTTGATGTGGTGACATGAAGATTTGAAAAGGCCTTTGGAGGCCTGTTTTTTACCATGGAGGCCTGTTTTTTTATCCTGAAGGCCTGTTTTTCACTATCGAAAGCCTGTTGATTTTAAAATTCCCTCAAAAACAAAAAACCGCCGGTACCGAATTCGGTATCGACGGCTTCAATGGGTTTCGATATGGATTGGGTTCGTCATGGTTACCGGCAGACCAGTTCAAATTCTTTTACGACATCTTGATTGACAATCATTTCGTAGCTTTCGACGCTGCAGCTGATGGGGTATCCTATTTCCTTCGCGAATTCGTTCGCCATCCACCAGGATTCCAGCATCGCGGCGTCGTTTGGGGTTGCAACGCCGAACGCCCATTGGGATGATCTGCAGCGGCACGCGCCGTCATAAGTCGTTGAACAGGTGAGGGAGCTGTCAATGTAACCCGCCATTTCAACCATATCGCAGAACTCGTCCGTGATTGAGTCCGCGGATACGCTCACGACGGACATTGCCGCCAGCGTGAAAACAACAAAAAATAAAACGATGTATTTCTTCATAATTACCTCTCCTATGTTTCAATATCAATCATTACGGAAAAAACAGACCGCGGTTGCGAAACTCGTTGAAAGAATGCAAGACAAGCCCGCTTCCTGAGATAATGCAATAAAAAACCGCCGGTACCGAATTCGGTGTCAGCGGTTCAATAGGTTTCAATATGATCGTGTTCAATCATATTTTAGCGGCAGACGAATCCAAAAGGTTCGATTTCACACATGATGTTGGTGTCCAACGCGACCGCAAGCTCTTCCGCGACGCACCAGGATTCCATGATCTTCTCGTCGTTTTGGGCTGAAATGCCAAACGGGATCAGTGTGGTGCAGCGGCATGAACCGTCGGAACTCATTGCGCATGAGAACGAGCTGTCGATAAATCCGCCGTTGTCAAGCATTTGACAGTACTCATTCGATGCGTTCGCGGATACGCTCATGACGGACATTGCCGCCAGCATGAAAACAACAAAAATAAAAACGATGTTTTTCTTCATATCATACACTCCTTTGTTTGTATATCAAGCATTACGATAAAGACAGCTCGCGGTTGCGAAATTCATGGAAAGATATGCAGGAAAAGCCCATATCGGGACAAACAAAAAACCGCCAATGCCGAAATTCGGCGCCGGCGGCTGTTTCAAACATACGCGGTCTGATTACTGCTTAGGAGTCCATACACACACATTATCGTTTCGGGTAGCGGTGTATTTATCTCCTCCGTCCAAAGCGCCGCTATCGCAATAACATTTCATTACCACGTCCATATCTACGTCTTCATTAGTCGGCTGAAATGAACATGTGCACTTGCAATCGTTATACTGACAAGTAACACTTGCCTTTTCCGTACTAAAATCATTCTCGACTTCGGCGCATGCGCTTGCGAGTTCTTCCCCATCGGGACAGTTCGGCTTTGAGGGCTGTTTGCCCGCGGGTTTCGGAGCCTTCGGTGCCGCGAGCGGCATTTCGGAAGACGGATAAGCAACACCGATCGGGGCGTTGGATCCCTCACCCATGTACTTGGCGCGGGAAGCTTCGGACCAGAACATGATGTACTCATGTTCGCCGTTCTCGCCGGTTACCCAGCAGCCGTCGCTGTCGACATTGCACCAATACTTATTGCCGGTTTGATCATAATAACGGTTCAGCGGCGCGGCGGATGCGCTCAAGACGGAAAGAGCCGCGGACA
>CAVIKW010000176.1:0-3451 GCA_963643375.1 Flexilinea sp.
AACTATGAGCTTGTCCAAGAAGGGATCGGGATTCTGCATCCGATCCTGGCGAACTACATCGGCATGCGAATGGTGAGCGAATTCGGAGATGCTTATTGGTGGCCGGATGTGTTGTACACGCTCCACGATCCGGCTGAGCTTCCTCGAGAAGGGGACTACGGCACGCTGGTTGATTCGCTTGACTTAGCCAACTGTCTGAGATTGGTTCAGTACAAGTGGCGCGATGTCTTCGGTAAAAAGCTGTCAATGAACTGCAAAACCTGGGCTGCCGAGCTGATGGGCGTGCGTAATGAGGTTGCCCATATCGGCAATACCGATTTTACACAGGCGTACGCGGAACGTGCGCTGGACACAATGGCGCTGCTCTGCGCGCAGATTGACCCTGAGAGTGAGGAAGAGATCCGCGCTCTTTATCGGAAGCTCCGATACGGGTCGGAAGCAGGATACACAGGCGCGGATCCGCAGCAGCCTCCCAAATCCGAGGTAAAACCGGACCAAGTCGGCGCTGTGGTGCAAGGCGGGAGCCTTCCCGGATGGCGCGACGTCATGGTCCCGCATCCGGATGTCGCGGAAGGGCGTTACGCGACCGCGGAATTCGCCGCGGACCTTGCGCAGGTTTCCCGGGGCGAGGGCGCTGTTGAATACCGTGACCCGGTAGAGTTCTTCTCCCGGACCTACGTAACCAACGGCATGGCGGGACTTCTGCTTCAGTTCTTGGAGCGCATCAGCGGCAAAGGCGGCGAACCGGTCATTCAGTTGAAAACAGCGTTCGGCGGCGGTAAAACGCACAGCATGCTGGCGCTTTACCATATCGCGCACGGCAGAATGAAGCTCGAGTCCGTTCCATCCCTGAAACCCGTGATGGAACGCGCCGGCTTGACGGAGTTCCCGCACGCCAATGTCGCCGTTCTGGTCGGCACCGCGCTGAACGCGGCCGAGCGGAAAGAGTACGAAAACCTTCCCGGATACAGCGTCGGCACACTCTGGGGTGAGATGGCTTATCAGCTGGTGACATCCGCCGAGAAACCGGAGCTGTACGGAAAATACATCAGCGAAGCGGATAAAAAAGGCGTCGCGCCGGGATCGGAGAACCTGAAGAACCTCTTCAACGAATGCGGCCCCTGCCTGATCCTGATGGACGAGCTGGTTGCTTACGCGAAGAATATCTACGGCGTGGACGGACTTCCCGCCGGCTCCTTTGACAACTTCATCACCTTCATCCAGCAGATCACCGAAGCCGCCCGCGCCAGTGAAAACAGCCTCGTCGTCGCCTCCATCCCGGAATCCGCCATTGAGATCGGCGGGGAAGCCGGGCAGAAGGCTCTTGAGGCCATTGAACACACCTTCGGGCGCATGGAATCCGTCTGGAAGCCTGTCGCCGCGGATGAAGGCTTCGAAGTCGTCCGCCGCAGACTGTTCCTTGACTGCAAGGATGAGAAAGCCCGCGACGCCGTCTGCGACGCGTTCAGTCAAATGTACCGGGCGAATTCCGCCGACTTCCCGCCGGAATGCAAGGAAGTAGCCTACCGCGACCGACTGATTTCGTGCTATCCGATTCATCCGGAAGTGTTTGACCGCTTGTATGAAGATTGGTCCACGCTCGCGACCTTCCAACGCACCAGAGGCGTCCTGCGTTTGATGGCGTCGGTTATTCATGAGCTGTGGATGGCGCGTGACGGAAGCGCCATGATCATGCCCGGTTCCTTCAACCTGGATATGCCGCATGTCCGCGATGAACTGACCCGTTATCTGCCGAACAACTGGAACAGCATTATTGACCATGAAGTGGACGGGAAGAATTCGATCCCCTATCAGCAGGATATGGCGAACACCCGCTACGGCCGCATTCTTGCCTGCCGCCGCGTTGCCAGAACCGTCATGCTCGGCAGTTCTCCGGACACCACCGCGCTTCGGGATCAAGGCATCCGCGGGCTTGACACCTCGCGCATCGTTTTGGGTGCCGTACAGCCCGGCGAGACCATTGCCGACTTCAAGGACGCGTTGAATACGCTCCGCAACAACCTGTCCTACCTCTACAACAACCAGAGCGGGTCCCGCTTCTGGTACGACACGAAGCCCACACTTCGCAAGACTGCCGAGGACCGCGCGTCCCAGATTTCGGAAGCGGATGTCGACATTGAGATTGAAAAGCGGCTCAAGAAAAGCCGTCGGGAGAATCCCTTCGCGGGCGTGCATGCGGCGCCGGCATCCTCGAACGATGTCCCCGACGACATGGAGGTTCGCCTGGTCCTTCTGCGGCCGAATGACATTTATAAGGCAAAGACGCCCGACAATTCACCGGCGATGAAGACGGTTCAGAACATTTTGAATACCCGCGGCAGCTCTCCGCGCATTTACAGAAACATGCTGATCTTCACCGCGCCCGACGAGACCAAAATGTTTGAGCTCAAGAAGAAAGTCAAGAGCTGCCTTGCCTGGAATTCCATTCTGTCGGACAAAGAGGAGCTCAACCTTGACGGCCAGCAGGTTCGCGACGCCGAGCATGCTTTGAAGACGAGCAATGAAGAGGTGGATTCCGGTCTGAATGCGGCCTACTGCTGGCTGCTGGTCCCGAATATCGATCCGTACGGCGACATGAAAACCATCGAATGGGACACCGAAAATCTCGGCGGCGGGCAGGATTCGATCGTCACCAAGGCGGCGAAATCCGTGCTTCGGAGAGAGCAGGTGATCCCGAAATGGTCGCCGATCGGGCTGCTGATTGAATTGGACAAGTACCTCTGGAAGGATTCTGACAGCATCTCCGTGAAGAAACTTTGGGAGTACCTGTGCACCTACTGCTACCTGCCGCGGCTGGCGAATTACGGCGTGCTCGAGGATGCGATCCGCCAAGGCAGCGCGTCGGATGAATACTTCGGAATTGCCGCCGGGCACAACGGCGAAAAATACGTTGACCTGAAGCTGGGCAAATCCGTTCTCAGCATCAACACCTCCGACCTGTTGGTGAAGCTCTCCGCAGCGAAGGCGCAGCTTGACATAGTGACACCGCCGCCGGTGCCGTCGGACAATGACGGAAACACGTCCACGGTTGGAGGGAAAACTCAGCCAGACGGCGGTAATCAAGGCACCGGAAAAACGAACGATGTTCAACCGGTTCCCTTGAGTCACCATTTCCATATGTCCGCGAATATTGACCCGCTCCGTTCCAACAAGTCGTTTTCGGACTATGTCAACGAAATCATTTCGCACCTGACAGCGCTCGAAGGCGCCAAGGTAGAGCTGACACTCGAGGTTGACGTCACCGTTCCGAACGGCATCCCGACGGAAACAGTTCGAATCGTGAGAGAGAATTGCAACGCGCTGAAGGTAAAATACAATCAATTTGACGACTGAATCCGATAACTCGATGGAAGCATTGAAAAAGAGGCTGCCGCGAATCGCGGCAGTCTTTTTTCGCAGGACGGAACTCCGACAGGGATTCGTATCGTAT
>CAVIKW010000177.1:0-484 GCA_963643375.1 Flexilinea sp.
GTCCTTCTTTGACTCGACCAGGGTATCTTTCTTTTCCTCAACCGGGGTGTCCTTCTTCACAACGACCGGGACTTCCGGCTGCTTCTCTTCGTCTTTGTTTTCCTCTTTGGGCGGATTGACTACGATGACGGGGACCGGAGTGGGCGTGGGTGTGGGATCGGCAGTGGGGAAGGGGCGGGATTCCGCCTCGGTTTTGAAGGTCTTGCCGTCCTCTCCTTTTTCAACAGTTACGCTTGTTACATCTTCGTCTTTGAGCTCTCCCTTGATCGCGATTTTGTTGCCGGTTGCATCCACATCGGCATTGTTGATGGTAATACTTCCAACGGTGCTGTTGAATCCGGCGCCTATTGCTCCGACATCTTTTTTATTGGTTTGATTTGCCGTTACCTTTGAATTGCTGATGTCGATACTGCCGACGCTGCCATACGTGCCGCCGCCGATTGCGGCGTTTGTAAATGTGGCGTTCGCAGTAACTTCAGAAGAA
>CAVIKW010000177.1:494-3439 GCA_963643375.1 Flexilinea sp.
TGGTAATACTGTCAACGGTGCCGTACTTTCCGCCTCCGATGGCAGCGCCTTGACCGTGCCCGGTCGCAAATACTTTAGAATTGCTGATAGTGATACTTCCGACGTTGCCGGAAACGCCGGAAGTATCACCGGGCACGCCGGTGCCGGCACCGATTGCCGCGCCGGAATTGGTGCCGCCCATGCCGCGACTGCTGCCGAGCGTGGCTGTTACATCGGCACCATTCTCGATACGGATTTCATCGACGTTGCTGTACGCACCGGCGCCGATTGCCGCGCCGTAACTTTGATTTCCGGTTTTCGTCGCCGTTACCGTCGCACCGCTGATGATGATCGTGCCGGCATCGCCGTTTCGCCCGCCGCCGATTGCCGCGCCGCTGCTGTGGTTGGCCGTCGCGGTAAGGCTGCTTTCATCACCGCTCTCGTTCTGTATCACGAGCGTGCCTTCGCCGGTTTTCTTTATCGCGGAGATATCATCTTTGCCGTTGCTGCTTGTGCCGGTCGTTTCGAGTTTATTCACGCCGTCAAGCTCCAAAGCGACAGTGGATTCCGCGGCGGTATTTACTGTTATCGGTGTGTTTTTATTAAGGTTAATGTTCAAGCTGTCTAGAATCACGGTGACAAAGCTTTTGACTTTGGTGAAGATAATCGAGATGACGTTCTTTGTCTCTGTGGTGTTCTCGTTTTGTTTTACACGGATGATGGAATTGTTGGCTACGCTCTGTTTCTTCTCGCTGCCGACTGTAATATTGATTAAACTGTTATCTTCCGAGCCTTCATCATCAATCGAGATGTCGCCCTGGGACAGGTCAAGCTCAATCTCTTCCGAATCTGTCGACTCCGCTTCCGCGACATTCGCCTGCGCAGCGGTTTCGTCGATCTGCGCAGATGAAGCGGCTTCCGCGATCGGCTCTTCGGCGGGTGTTTCCTCGACGGGTTTATTTTCTTCTTCCGTGTTCGTCTCGGAGTCGGTCACGGTCTCTTCGGATTCTTTGACTTCCTCGACAACAACTTCGGGCTGTACTTCCTCGGTTTTCACTTCGGTGACGGTCTCGCCGGCCGTATCGGAGGTCTGAACTTCCGCAGCGGGTTCTGCAACCGGCGCTTCCTTAACGGATTCGCCGCTGCCCTCCTCGGCAGGGGCTTCTACGGAGGTTTCCGCCGGGGGCGGGATGGTGGATTCATCCTGCGCGATGACGCAGGTCGGGAACAGTGCAAGGCATACCGTCAAAGCGAGTATGACCGCGAATAAAATTTTCTTCCCTTTCATGATTGTTTCTCCTTTCTTCAATTGCTTCGTCCGCGAACACGGACGGAAATAACGCCGCGGGGTACGCGGTGGCGGTTCAATGGCTTGCTTTCAGCCCGACGGTTGAGATTGCAAATGGTGAACCTTGTCAATCGAACAAAAACGTTCTTATTCGATTGTCGAGAGCCACATATTCGCACCGGTGTGTCGGATTCGGCTGCCAAAGCGGTTGTTCGGTTTTGGAACTTATGGGTAAGCAGCATTGTATTATTGCGAATATGTTCGATTTTGTCAATCGAATTATGACAGTTTAGAAAATATAGTGATATATGTCACGGATTCGATTCGAACTGTGATGGATGTGAGTCAAGCCGCTTCGCGAAGGGGGGCGGGTGTTCAGGTCACCTCATCCACCGCAAGCGGTCCCCCTTCCCCTCGAGGGGAAGGCTTAAACGCGCTCGATAAAGGGAGTTTGACTTCGACTATCGAGCCCGCTATGTTATCCGGTCTCCGGTCTCTCTTTCAAATCCTCACTCCTTTCCTCACTCCCCCTTTCCTTTTGTCACATTTTATTCATGGAGAAAATCGGCGGGGCGGTGTTACTTATTTCGCGGGGGTACGATATAATTGACCTCATGGACAAAAATACATCTAAGAAGTACCTTGCCGACCTGATGCTCCTGCTTACGGCGGTGTTGTGGGGCTCGGGTTTTTACTGTCAAAAGATCGGGTCCGAAACGACTTCGCCGTTCTGTTTTTGTTTCTTCCGCTATGCTGCCGCGGCTGTGTTTGTCCTGATTGCCGCGAAGTTCCGGCTGCCGTTTAAGGACCCGAAGATGTTCCGCCATACGGTGCTGACGGGGCTGATGATTTATCTCGGCGGGATGCTGCAGCAGATCGGAATGCAGTCTATCTCCATCGGGAATTCGTCCTTCATCACGGCGGCTTATATTGTCATCGTGCCGTTCCTGGCTTGGATTCTGTTCCGACGGCGTGTTCATCCACGGCATTGGCTTGCGGCGGGAATCGTGCTGGTCGGCTTGTATCTGCTCTCTACGGGTGGGAAAGGCTTCAGTCGAATTACTACCGGGGATCTGATCGTCTTCGCGGGCTCGTTCTGCTGGGCGATGCATATTCTCTGCGTACAGAAGGGCGTGAAGATGTACCACGACGTGCTCGCGTACACCGCGGGGCAGTTCATTGTGGCGACGGTGCTTTATTTTATTACGTGGATTGTGTTTGACGGCGCGTCCGTGAAGGGGTTGAACGTCAGCTGGCCGTACGCGGTGCTGTCGGGTGTCTTCACGATCGGGCTCGGATTTATCCTGCAGGGTATCGGCCAGAAGCACACCGGTGAGACGGAGGCGTCGATTATTCTCGGATTGGAGTCTGTCTTCGGCGCGCTGTTCGGGGTGATTTTGTATCATGAGACTTTCAGCCCGCTGCAGATTTTCGGGATGGTGCTGATCTTCATTGCGGTGATTTTGGCGGTGACGGTGAAGGAAGTCAATAGTGATTAGTCAATAGTCAATAGAGGCGCCCGATATTGGAGAGTATTCTCCCGTATCGGGCGCTTATTTGTTGGGATTTGTTGATGCTTCGCGAAGGGGGACGGGTGTGCAGGTCACCTCATCCACCGCTAACGCGGTCCCCCTTCCCCTCATAGGGGAAGGCTTAAGCGCGATTGAAGTTGGGGCGA
>CAVIKW010000178.1:0-3394 GCA_963643375.1 Flexilinea sp.
CTTCCCCTCGAGGGGAAGGCTTAAGCGCGGTCTAAATTAAGGCTTGTCTCCCATTTTCGATTGCCTTGATTAATGTTATCCGGTCTCCGGTCTTCGGTCTCTCTGTCAAAACCACGCCCGATATTCGAAGACTTCCTTCATATATCGGGCGCATATTGTCCTTCCTCGCGAGAGGAGGGGGGGGACCACGTTAGTGGTGGATGAGGTGACCTGAAGACACCTCCACTGTCGCGAAGCGTCAACTCCTCACTCCTCATTCCTCACTCTCCACTCCTCATTCTGAACCCCCTCCCGCAACGAAAAAGCCTGCCCCTTACGGGACAGGCTTTTTTTCGTTTAGATCAGTCGGAGATTATTTACCGGTCAGATCGGAGAGAGCGTCAGCGACGTGGCCAACCTGGGTACCGATGATAATCTGGACAGAACCCTTGCCCGGGCGGAGGACGCCGCCGGCACCGGCAGCCTTGCAGGCCTTTTCATCGATAATGGTGTTATCTTTGACCTGGAGGCGCAGGCGGGTGATGCAGTTGTCAACGGAGACGAGGTTGTCGTTACCGCCGATGGCAGCGAGGATCTGTTCGGCAACTTCTTTGTAGTTGCTGTTCTTGAGAACAACAGCCTTCTCGGCTTCGATATCATCTTCTTCACGACCCGGAGTAGGCAGGTTCCACTTGGTGATCGCGAATTTGAAGACGAGGTAGAAGATCACGAACGCGGCGATGCCGAGCGGGATGATCATCCAGGTGTTCGCGGCGGCCGGCAGGGTCGAGGAGAAGATCAAGTCGGTGAAACCGCCGGAGAAGCAGAAGCCCGCGCGGAAGCCGACGAAGCCGACGACCACAGCGAAGATACCGTAGAGCAGAGCGTAGACCAGGTACAGAGCCGGAGCCATGAACATGAACATGAATTCGAAGGGCTCGGTGACGCCGCAGACGAACGAGCAGAGGGCGGCGGAGGCAACAAGACCGATGGTTTCCTTGCGGCGTTCCGGTTTCGCGCACTGGACCATAGCAAGGGCAGCGCCCGGGATACCGAACATCATGCAGGGGAAGAACGGGGCCATGTAGAGGCCGAGGGACCAGGAGACGTCGGCGGAAGTTTCACCGGCCCAGAAGTGGGACAGGTCGCCGAGACCGATGGTATCGAACCAGAACACGTTGTTCAGCGCGTGATGCAGACCGACCGGGATGAGGAGGCGGTTCAGGAAGGCATAGATGCCGGCGCCGAAGTTGCCGAGTTTGACAATGGCATTACCGAAGGAAATGAGGACACTGAAGATCAGCGGCCAGACGATGAGCAGGATGACGGAAACCAGGATGGAGACGACACCCGCGATGATCGCGACGCAGCGCTTGCCGGAGAAGAAGGCGAGCCAGTCGGGGAGTTTCGTGCCCTTGAACTTGTTATAGCAGACAGCGCCGATGACACCGGCGAGAATACCGATGAACGGGTTCTGGATCTTGCTGAAAGCAATGTTCTTGTTGGGGTCGGCAATCATCTTCGGGAACAGGGTGCCGACGGTACCGGTGCTGAGCAGGGTGGTGATCATGAGCCAGGAAGCGAGGGCAGCCAAGCCGGCAGTACCATCGTTCTTGTCAGCAAGACCGACACCGACACCGATGACGAAAAGAAGAGCAATGTTATCGATCAGGGAAGAACCGGCCTTCACGAGGAAGAAACCGATCTGCTGAGCGACGCCAACTACATCACCGCCCTGCATGGTGGAAGGGCAGAGGAAGTAGCCGATACCCATCAGCAGACCGCAGATCGGCAGACAGGCAACCGGCAGCATCAATGCTTTACCGAGTTTTTGGATGTTTTTCATATCTACACTCCTTCTAAAAATCCTTATTCCAACCAAGGAACAAGGTTGTTAACGTTTGATCTCCATCACGGGGTCGCCGGCTTTTACGTTCTGACCGGTGTGACGGATGACTTCCTTGAAGTCCATGCCGTTCGTGACGATGACGGGGCTGATGGCGCAGAGCCCGGCGTCGGTGATGGCCTTGATGTCGAACTCCATCAGCAGGTCGCCGGCCTTGACCTTCTGCTCATCCTTCGCGAGGATGGTGAAGGGCGCTCCCTTGAGGGTGACGGTGTCAATCCCGATGTGGATCAGCAGCTCCGTCCCTTTGTCGCTGGTGAGGCCGATGGCGTGACCGGTTTCGGCAATCATATCAATGGTGCCGTTGACCGGAGAGTATACTTTGCCTTCGGACGGTTTAATCGCAATCGCGGGGCCGAGCATTTCTTCGGCAAAAGTCGGATCCGGTACCTGAGCACTTTCAACAACTTCGCCGGCAATCGGCGCCGCGATGATTTCATTTTTCTTTCCGAACAGTCCAAACATGGCATTCCTCCAAAACGACTGATTTTGTGCCGCAGACCTATTTTTTGAAAACACAGTCTGAAAATTCGCTGGTAATTATACAGCATCCCCTCCGGATTGAGTAGACATCTCAATTCACACATGATATTAAGCAGTAAATTCATGACGAAAATCACGAAATTATTCTGTGCTCTGTTCCTCGGCGGAATCCTTGACGAATTCCCGAAAGCAGAATATAAAGGGATTTAAAGAAGCTTGTACAAATCCATTTACAGAGGTCCGCTGTTATGAAATTATGCATAGATGATGCCAATATTGAAAAAATCCGCCGGGTTTATGAAATCTACCCCATCGACGGTGTCTCCACGAATCCGTCCATCCTCGCCTCCACCGGGCGGAAGCCTTACGAAGTCCTCGGCGAGATCCGCGAAGTGATCGGGTCGAAGGGGGAGCTATTCGTCCAGGTCGTCGCCGATGACGCGGAAGGGATGCTGCGCGAGGCGGAGACCATTATCGACCGCACAGGTATTGAGACTTTGATCAAAGTCCCCTGCGTTCCCCAGGGCTTCAAGGCGATGAAGATGTTCGCGGCGCGGGGGATCCGCTTCATCGGCACGGCTGTTTACACCCCGATGCAGGGCATTCTCGCCGCCCAAATCGGCGCTGAATACATCGCGCCGTACGTCAACCGCATCGACAACATGGGCTTTGACGGCGTCGGCGTGGCGAAGAGCATTCACGACGCCATCGTGAACAACGGCATGACCCACAGCGGCCTGCTGGCGGCGAGCTTCAAGAACTCGCAGCAGGTCCTCGAGCTGGTGAAGTACGGCGTCAAGGCCGTCACCGTCGCCCCGGACCTGATCGAAGGCTTCGTCAAGAATCCCGCGATTGACGCCGCCGTGGTGAAGTTCCGCGAGGATTTCTCCGGGCTGGTGGGCGAAGGGAAGACGATGGCCGACTGCTGAGCAAGGTGTGTGAATAGTTTATCGCAAAGTTTTTTCCCTGACACAGGTTATAATGAATGAAGACAGAAACGTACTAGGGTATCAAACAGTGGTCTAC
>CAVIKW010000179.1:0-3384 GCA_963643375.1 Flexilinea sp.
AATGGATTCAATCACGGCCTTCGTGTTTTCAAGCGACAGATCGAAATTCCGGATAGTAGTGTCAATATCCATCGTGGAACGAAGGGAAACCCCCAGCATGGATGTGACAAGGACGCCGCCTTTGATGATGAAATTGTCCCGATATTCCGAGACCGATACCCGTTCGAGGAAGCGCTCCATCATATACAGGCGCATCAGCACGCGGGCGTCCGCCTGATTTTCTTTCGCGATATTATTGATTCTGCCCCTCAGCTGCGCGTCCGTGAATTTCATCTACAGCAAGACCTCCAAATATCGGCGAACCACATGATCCACCCGGAACAGTTTCGCGTAATCCATCAGCCGATTCAAGTCTTTGTCAGGCTTCGCGGCGTAGTTTTTCAGAATTGAATTGAAATCCTGGATCTCAATGCTGCTCCGGCTGCGGACAGCGTCGCAAATCGTCCGCTCAAGGTCATAGAGCGGGATTTCATTCCCCAAGCGGTCCGTGACGGAAACCTTCCCGACGTTGAGAAGTTCCTTTTTTACGTTGTAGACTTTCAGGTCGAAGGACGATTTCAGCCGGTGCGCGTTGAAACCGCTGTAGACCGTAATCGTGTGACGAAGGGGTTCGCGGTCGACCAGATCGTAATAATAGAAGGCTTCGTCGTGGGAAAAGACCGCGGAAGGGCAGCGTTTATGAATGACGGCAAGCTCGTCAACCCAATCGAACGCGTACACGCCGCGGCTGACGCGTTCCGGTTTGTTCTCGTGGATGAACTTGTAGAACCGGTATTTGGACAGCCCGCCCGCTTTCGCTTCCTTGGTTGTGATCACGCTGTTTGTTTCCGCCTCTGAATGTGTCATAATTCTCACGTCCTTCCGTGCGCATATTGATATTGAAGTCAGCACGTTCGGAAGATATTTGTAATTATAATTCAGGATAGCGACTTGTCAAGGAAGGATGAAGCTAAGAGAGAGTGGAGAAAAGAGAGTGGAGAGTGAAGAGTGGAGAGTGGAGTTAAGCGCTCGATATGCGAACACTCGCTTCAACTAATGAGCGCGTTTCTACCTTCCCCTTTGAGGGGAAGGGGGACCGCTTGCGGTGGATGAGGTCCGCGATAGCACGGAACGCACGGCACAGCAATTCGCGCTCCCGAAGCTGTTGCCAACTCCTAACTCCTCACTTTCTTTCGGTGTGGTGGATGAGGTGACCTGCAGACCGGCTCCCCTTCGCGGAGCGGCGTTAAGGCCTTCCCCTCATAGGGGAAGGCTTAAGCGCGGTCTAAGGGGAGGCGTGACCGCGAATGTCGGGCGCGGACTTCCCTTTCGTCATTGCAAAAAACACACCCCCGGTACCGGAACTCCGATATCGGGGGTGTTGTGTTATCTTCGCAACCGCCCGGCGGTCATTGCCGGGTTGCGCGAGCGTTAGTTAGTGTTGCATGGACAGTTGCATTTAGGGAAGTCCTCCCAGCGGCAAGTCTTATCAGTAGACATCTTTGTTTTGCATTCATTAAATTTGCCCGTATCGCACGTTTTCCGCCCACCCGATGATCCATCCGCCGAGTCGGATTTCGGGGATTCGATCGTCATTTTCCCGGAAGTGCTGTAGTCCCCAACGGGCGCGTCGGAACCGGCGCCCATGTACTTCTCGCGGGAGGCTTCGGACCAGAACATGATGTAATTATGCTCCCCGTTCTCTCCGGTGACCCAGCAGCCGTCGCTGTCGGAGTTGCACCAATGCTTGTTGCCGACCTGGTCGTAATAGCGGCCGCGGGGCGCGGCGGACGCGCTCATTACGGAGATGGCCGCGATCATTAATACAAACATCAAAATGATGGTTTTCTTCATGGCTTACCCTCCTATAGTAGTGTAGACAAGTTAATCATATAAAGATTTCCGCCGAATGTCAAGTCCCGAATTCGGACCGCGGTGACATCCGACTTCGGAAGGGATTACGCGGCGGCCTTCTTCTCGAAGAGCGCGGCGGCGTCCTCCAGCAGTTTGCGGATCGGCAGCTGCTGCGGACAGGCGGCTTCGCATTGACCGCATTTGATGCAGTCGGAGGCCTTCGCCCGGTCCCCTTCGCCGGTGACGACGGCGCTGTAATAGAAGTCCTGGTTCCAGTCGTTGAAGACCTTCTTCGCGTTCACGCAGGCGAAGATATCCGGGATGCGGATGTGCTTCGGGCAGCCGGCGGTGCAGTAACGGCAGGCCGTGCAGGGGATGATGTCCTGTGCGCGGAAGATCTCGCAGACCTGCTTCACGGCGGCGAGTTCCTCCTCGTTCAGCGGCTTGAAGTTGTCCCCCATGAAGCTGATGTTGTCCTTCATCTGCTCGAGATTGCTCATGCCGGAGAGAACCATCATGATCTGGTCGTCGGAGGCCGCGAAACGCAGGGCGTAGCTCGCGTTGCTCCCGCCGTGGAGGGCGTCAAAAATCCGCTGCGCCTCTTCGGGCAGGCGGATCAGGCTGCCGCCCTTGATCGGCTCCATGACCAGGACCGGCTTCCCGAACTTGCGGCAGACTTCCACGAGGCGCTTGCTCTGGACGGCGGGGTCTTCGTAGTCGACGAAGTTATGCTGGATGAGGACGACCTCAATCTGCGGATACTCGGTGAGGATCTGGGTCAGGAATTCGGCGGTGCCGTGGAAGGAGATGCCGAAGTGGCGGAGTTTGCCTTCTTCCTTGAGCTGGAGAATGGTTTCGTAGGCGCGGTTGGACTTGAAATAGTCATAGTTGCCGCGGACCTGTCCGTGCATGAGGTAGAAGTCGAAATAATCCACGCCGCAGGCCTCAAGCTGCTTTTCGAACAGCGGGCGGATGTCCGCTTCGCACTTGAAGTAGTCGCGGGTGAGCTTGTCGGTGAGGATATACTTCTCGCGGGGGTATTTGGAGGTCAGGCAGGCTTTGATGGCGGTCTCGGATTTGCCGTCGAGGTAGCCGCGCGCGGTGTCAAAGTAATTGAAGCCCGCGTCGAAATACGCTTCGATCATGCGGCTGAATTCATCGAGGTCGACTTCGCCGTCGGGCAGCAGCGGCAGCCGCATGCACCCGAAACCGAACCTGTTCTTGATTTCACTGAAATAAGGGTTGTTCATGTATTCTCCTGTGTGGTTACGCTTCGTTTTATTATCTCATGAATGGAGGGCTTTTACCGGAGGATGGGAACATTTTCCGTTATATTGGTGATGAATATCCGCAAACCGGGGGTGTGGATAACTCTCTTCGGGCTGTGGATAAGTTAATCCACGCTGTGGAAAACAGGTGGACAGATTGTGAATTCGGGCTGTGGATAAGTGGGTGGATGATGTGGATAAGTTCGGGAATTGTGGATAAGTTTGGAAAGGCAGTGAGGAGTTGAAAGAGAGACCAGAGACCAGAGACCGGATAACATAATTG
>CAVIKW010000180.1:0-3381 GCA_963643375.1 Flexilinea sp.
CGGGGCTATCGCGGACCTCATCCACCGCAAGCGGTCCCCCTTCCCCTCATAGGGGAAGGTAGATACGCGCTCATTAATGGGAGCAAGTCTCCGCATATCGAGCGCAAACTTCACTCTCCACTCTCCACACTCCACTCTTCACTACTCTCCCCCGAATGGACTATAATATTCCCATGAAGGGAACATCGCCTATGAAACCTCGCATCGCAATGGTCTGCCACCGGGGATTGAAGCACTCGGACGAAACGATTATCCCGGACTCGATGAGCCCGGCGTATGTCACCTCCGTCGTGAAGGCGGGGGGACTGCCTTATTTGATCCCGCTCGACTTCCCTTCGGAAGAGCTTCCCGCCCTCCGCGGGCAGTTCGACGGATTGATCCTCATCGGCGGGGGAGATGTTGAGACGGCGCGCTACGGCGGGGATGAATCCATCCCGGTCGGGGGCGTGCATTCTATCCGTGATGAGGTGGAGCTCCTTCTCGCGAAACTCGCGTTCGAGACGGATTGGCCCGTCCTCGGGATTTGCCGCGGGGAGCAGGTGATGAATATCGCCGCGGGCGGGACGCTCTATACCGACATCCCGACCGAATACGGCCGTCAGCGCTTCAACCACGCCCAGCCGTTCGAGACCCCGCGGGACGCGCTGATCCACGACGACCTCATCAATCCCGGCTCCCGTCTGCAATCCATCCTCGGCATGGATCGGATCGCGGTCAACAGTTTCCACCATCAGGCCGTGCGGAATGTCGGGGCGGGATTTGTCATCTCGGCGTACAGCGAGGACGGCATCCCGGAAGCGATTGAACGGCCGGCGCATCCCTTTGCCCTCGGCGTGCAGTGGCATCCCGAATGCCTGCAGTCGTACGATGATCACATGAAAATTTTCCGCGCCTTCATTGACGCGTGCCGAAAGTGAGCGAATATGGCGTTGATTTATATCGGAGTCGGAGGAAATCAGGGCGACCGGGTGGAGTACCTGCGCATGGCCGCGCAGCTGCTGAAGCCCGCGGTGCGCATTCTGCGTTCCTCGGATCTATACGAAACGGAGCCGTGGGGCTATAAACCGCAGCCGTCATTTTACAACATGGTATGGGAGGCCGAGACCGAACTCGACCCCGGCAGCCTGCTCAGGTATTTCAAACGCATCGAGGAACGCATCGGCCGGGTGAAGACCCTCCGCTACGGCCCGCGGGTGATCGACCTCGACATCCTGCTGTATGACGACCTCCGAATGGACACGCCGGAGCTGACCATCCCGCACGACAAAATGCGCGAACGCCGCTTCGTCCTCAAACCGCTCTGCGACCTCATCCCGATGGAGACGGACCCCGTCAGCGGGAAGACTTGGTTCGACCTGTTAGCGGAAGCGCCCGACGAGGAAGTCAGCCGCGTCGGCGGTCCGCTTGACATGACGAAGCCCGTCATCCGCTGGGGACTGCGCTCCTACACAATGGGCATCGTCAACCTGACCCCCGACAGCTTCAGCGGGGACGGCCTGCTGCGGCGCGGGAACCGAACCGGCGCTGTGATTGACCAATGCGCGGCCTTCATTGAGAACGGTGCCGACATTCTCGACCTGGGCGCGGAGAGCACCCGCCCGGGCTTCACGGAGATTACCGCCGACGAAGAGATCGCGCGGCTGATTCCCATTCTGAAGGAAATTCGCCGTCAATTCCCGGAGACGCTGCTCTCCGTGGACACCCGCCGGGCGGATACCGTCCGCGCCGCGCTGGAGAACGGCATTGACTGGATCAATAACACCGGGGACGCGGACGACGCGGAGATGAACAAAGTCTGCGCCGCGAGCGGCAAGGTGACGGTCCTCATGCGCTCCCGTCCGCTGCGCCTGAATGACAGCGAACAGCTGACGCCGGAGAAGCTCCTCGAGCGCGTCCGTTCGCAACTGCTGGACTTCGCCTCGGCGGCGCTTCGCTGCGGGATGAACAAGAACAACATCGTCCTCGATCCGGGGCTGGGATTCGGGAGCACGGCGTATTACGACCTCGAGATCGCGAGGAACATCCGCGAAGTCTCCCGGCTGGGGTATCCCGTTCTCCTCGGCGCCAGCCGCAAATCCTTCCTCGGGAAGTACCTGCACCGCCCTGTTGAGGAGCGGACCGCGGGGACGGCCGCCGTGTTGACGGCCGCGATTTTGAACGGATGCGATATTATCCGCGTTCATGATGTAAAATATATGAAAGACATCGCCTTCATGGCGGATCTGCTGCGTAAGCAAAGCTGAAAGGGAGAGTGTATTATGTCGAAGAATATCGGTATTGACCTGGGCGGTACGAACATCAAAGGCGCTGTCGTTGACAGTGACAACGGGACGATCCTCATCATGCAGAGCGTTCCGACCGAAGCGCATGAAGGCCACGACAAAGTCATCGCCCGCATTATCAGACTGTGCAAAAATCTCGTTTCCTCCGCCGGGCTGAAGATGGACGACATTCAAGGCATCGGCATCGGCCTGCCGGGCGCGATCAACGCCAAGACGGGCTCATCCGTTTTCATGACCAATCTGCCCGACCATTGGGTCAATGTCCCCGTCTGCGACATGGTCACCAAGGGAACCGGGAAGCCGGCGTTCCTCATCAATGACGTCAACTCCATCACCTGGGGCGAGCAGGTCTTCGGCGCGGGCAAAGGCACCGCCAACATGGTCTGCTTCGCGTTGGGAACCGGTATCGGCGGCGGGCTTGTTGTCAACGGCCAATTGATCCTCGGACGCACAGGCGTCGCCGGCGAACTCGGCCACATGATTGTTCAGCCCCACGGCAACCGCTGCAACTGCGGCGCCCACGGCTGCCTTGAGACCTACGCCTCCGGCCCCGCGATCCGCTCCATGGCCCTGAAGGCCGTCGCGCACGGCGGCACCACCATGCTCGGCGAGATGGTTGACTACGACCTGAATAAAATCACCCCGAAGACCGTCTCCGACGCCGCCCTTCGCGGTGACGAGATGGCGCAGGAGATTTACCAGACCGCCGGCTACTACCTCGGCATCGCGGTCGCGAACGTCATCACCATCTTCGAGCCGGACATGGTCATCATCGCGGGCGGTGTTGCCGCGGCGGGCGAGCTGCTCATGAAGCCGGTCCGCGATTACGTCTATAACAACGTCCACGTCACCCCGTTGGAAGGCATCCAAATCGTCACCGGCGAGCTCGGCAACGACGCCGGCATCTACGGTGCCTCCATGTGGGCGGAGTATAACCTGCGGCAGTGAGGAGTTAGGAGTGAGGAGTGAGGAGTTGGACGAGAGTCAATAGTCAGTAGTCAATAGTGACGCCCGCCACTCGAAAACCCACTCCAAATATAGAGCGCGTATCTACCTTCCCCTATGAGGGGAAGGGGGACCACGTTAGTGGTGGATGAGG
>CAVIKW010000181.1:0-3357 GCA_963643375.1 Flexilinea sp.
AATGCTTAATAGTTCGAAATTCAATCGAGTATTCAGCTATTAAGAAAAACTTAATTACTGCCGCGAATAGGCAAAGGGTTTTTTCTCCCAACAGGGATTCCTATTCTCCCAAAAATGGGCCTAAATTGGGAGAAAGAGCGGGAAATCAATTGAGAACACCGTCCGCGGCGGCGCGGTTGATGAATGATTCACTCCGAGGAGTCACCTCGAAGTTCGGACGTTTCCGTCCCAAGTTCGAGGCCGCTCCTCGGAGCGAACTGCAAGAAAGTGCCGTCGGACTTCATTTTCTCCCTGCAATTCACAGAAAGATATGAAATAATATAAGGAATATTCCCCACAGCGTGATAAAATTGTACTACCCATCCTAAACATACGCGTATGAATTCCCACCGCCGGGAGGGATTCGCGGCAGAGGTTTTTTTATGAACAGAGACACCATCGGCAATCGAGCACTCATTCATCGGCATCGCGGAGCGTTATCCGCCGCGCTGCTTGCGCTGCTCCTGCTTCTCCTTTGCGTATGCCCGGCGTGGGCGTCCGATGAAAACCAAACCGTCCGGGTCGCCATGGAAGACTCCGAGACGTTCATCACCCTCGACGCGGATGGGAACCCGATCGGCGGGTACGCTTACGATTACATTCAGACGATCGCCTCTATTGCCGGCTGGTCGGTTGAATACACCTCCTGCACCGGCTTCCCGGACTGCCTGCAGTCGGTCGCCGACGGCAGGGCGGACCTTTTCTACGATGTCAACAAGACCGCGGAACGGCAGGCGCTTTACCTGTTCCCCGACTCTCCGATGGGGACCGAGTCCCTCTACTTCTTCACACGCGCGGACAACACCGAGATCCACCCCGATAATTATTCCTCCTTCAACGGGAAAGTCCTCGGCTCCATCGTCGGATCGGTGCAGACCGACGCGGCGCGGCAGTGGGCTGAGGATCACGGCGTCGATTTGGAGATCCGCGAGTTCGGCTCCATCACCGAAAAGGCGGCCGCGCTCATGGCCGGTGACATTGACCTGATTTGCGAAATTGACCAGGTCGCGAACAGCGAATACGCGGCGCTGAACAAAATCTCGAGCGACCCATATTACCTGGTCACAAGCAAGGACCGCCCCGACCTCCTCGCCGACATCAACAGTGCCTGCGAACGGATCGAGGAGATCAATCCCTTCTTCGTCGACGATCTTGAGAGAAAGTATTTCTCCCGCCTTGCCGTCAATAAAGCTCTGATGACGGATGAGCAGGAATGGCTGAATACACACAGCACGATGAAGCTCGGGTACATGGATAATTACATCCCCTTCAGCGGTACGGACGACAACGGCGAACCCAAAGGCATCGTGACGGATATCATCCCCGAGCTGCTTCACAATCTCAACATTGAGGACGACGCGGCCGTGGAATACATCTGCTACAAGGACACGCATGAGATGGCAGCCGCCCTTCGGAACGGAGAGATCGACGCGGCGTTCCCCTTGTTCAACAGCCAAAAATTCGCCGTGGATAACGGCATCGTCGTCACCTCCGAGGTCATCAGCATTTCCGCGGACCTCGTCTACAAAGGAAAATACACCGAAGAGTCGGTTGCGACGTTCGCCGTGAACGAAAACAATATCCTTCAGGAATATTACACGCGGATGAATTACCCGAAGGCGGAGATCGTTTATTACAAAAGCATTCAGGCCGGCCTCCTTGCCGTTGGCAGGGGTGAAGTCGGCGCGACGATCATGAACGGGCTGCGGACGAACGAAATTCTCAATGACGGCAAATACAAAAATCTGTCGGAAGCCAGGCTGTCGGAGCCGATCAGCTTTTCCTTCGCGGTCGCCTCGGGGAATACGGCGCTGCTCTCCCTGTTGAACCGCGCGATTGCCGGTATGGACAGCTCCCACGCGTTGAATTACGCCTTGAATTACATCGGCTCGGATCAGAGTTCGGATCCGCTCATGCGCTTTGTCATGGAGCACAGAGACGCCCTGACGCTGTGGATCGTGCTGATTCTGATGGCGATCGCGGGGACCGCGTTTTACGCGTTCATGAGAGCGAACAAGGCCCGTCACGCGCTTGAGGAAGCCAACGCCTCCAAGACCAGTTTCCTCTCCAACATGAGCCACGATATCCGTACGCCGCTGAACGCCATTATCGGCTTCACCGACATCGCCGTTGAGAACATCAATGACACCGCCAAGGTCTCGGACAGCCTGAATAAGATTCAATCTTCCGGGAAACTGCTGCTGTCGCTGATCAACAGCGTCTTGGACATGAGCCGCCTGGAGTCCGGCAAGGTCTCGCTGGATGAAAAACCGGCGGACGTGATGCTCGCGTTCACGGATATCGTGGACACGACGCGTGAGCTCGCGAATGAAAGGAACATCGACCTCTCGTTCACCATCGGCGCCGTCACGGACAGATATGTTTACTGCGACCTCGGCCGCTGCGAGCGGGTGTTCCTCAATATCATCTCGAACGCCATCAAATATTCCGTTGAGAACGGCACCGTCAAAGTTCATTGCGAGCAGATCGGGCGGACCGACAGCGTCGGCACCTATCGCTTCACCATCGCGGATAACGGCATCGGCATGAGCGAGGAATTCCAAAAGCACCTGTTCGAGCCCTTCGCGAGAGAGAGCAGCTCAACCGCGAGCGGCATCACCGGCACGGGCCTCGGCCTTTCCGTCTGCAAAGAGTTCGTGGAAGCGATGGGCGGCACCATTACATTCACGAGCCAAAAGGGTAAAGGAACGACGTTCGTCGTCACGCTCCCGCTGCGGATTCAGGACGGGACGTGCTACATCGACACGTCTACCGGCGAAATCGTTTCGGCGCCCCCGACCGAGATTGTTGACACCGGCGTCAAAACCGCGGCGGAAGAGATGATCGAGGCCGTTGACTTCACCGGCAGACGCGTTCTGCTGGTTGAGGACAATGAATTGAATGTCGAGATCGCGAAATACATTCTCGAAGAGGAAGGCTTGACCGTCGAAACAGCCGGAAACGGCGCCGAAGCGGTGCTGCTGCTGGAGGAAAAGGGTGCCGAGTACTACGACTACATCCTCATGGATATCCAGATGCCGGTCATGAACGGCTATGAAGCCGCCCGCGAGATTCGGAAGCTCCACCCCCACGCGGACATCCCGATCATCGCCCTGTCGGCGAACGCCTTCGCGGAAGACAAAAAGGCCTCGCTCGACGCCGGGATGAATGACCACGTGGCGAAGCCGATCAACATTCTGGAGCTGAAAAAGGTGCTGGCAAAATACACAAAATAACGCGAGGGAGGCGGCATGCCTTCGAATGCCCGACATTGGAAGTCACGCCCACCTTCGACCGCGCTTAAGCCTTCCCCTCGAG
>CAVIKW010000182.1:0-3328 GCA_963643375.1 Flexilinea sp.
GACCAGAGACCAGAGACCGGATAACATAGGTGGAGCGAGCCTTCGAATGTCGAGCGGAACTCATTTTTATCGACGCTCGATATTCAAAGACCTGCTCCACCTTCGTTATCCGGTCTCCGGTCTCTGGTCTCTTTAAAAACCGCGCCCGCCATTCGAAGGCTCGCTCCACCGATGTTATCTGGTCTCTGGTCTCCGGTCTCTTGTTCCCTAACTCCTCACCTCCAAATCATGATAGAATTAACCCCGTAAATAAACTCTTCCATCCGAGGTCGCGGTATGAATCAATTCAAATCTGTCATTATGGATGAAGCGGCGGTCAACCGCGCTTTGATGCGAATCTCGCACGAGATCGTCGAACACAACAAGGGCACGGAGAACGTCTGCCTCGTCGGTATCCGCACCCGCGGCGTCCCGTTGGCGAATCGGATCGCCGCCAATATTCAGAAAATCGAGGGCGTCTCCCTCCCCATCGGCATCATGGACATCACGTTCTACCGTGATGACCTCACCGGCGCACGGGACGACGCGCGGTTGAATGAGATCGAAATCCCCTTCGACGTCAGGGATAAGAAAATCGTCCTCGTCGACGATGTCTTCTATACCGGACGGTCGACCCGCGCGGCGATTGAAGGCATCTTCGCCATCGGACGGCCGGCGGCAATCCAGCTCGCGGTATTGGTTGACCGCGGTCACCGGGAGCTGCCGATCCGCGCGGACTTTGTCGGCAAGAATATCCCCACCTCCCGCTCGGAGCTCGTCGAGGTCCGCTTGGCGGAAGTGGACGGCAAGACGGCGGTGGAATTGTACGACAGGGGGGCGGAATGATTCGCTTCGGTATCATCGGACGGAATTTCATCACGGACCGGATGCTGACGGCAATGGCGGTCGTGGAAGGCGTTTAGCCGGCGGTCATCTATTCGCGCGACCCCGAAGCGGCGAAGGAATTCGCCGCCGCGCACGGCATCCCCGGCAGCTGCGGTTCGCTTGAGGAGCTCGCCGCGAATCCGGACGTCGACGCGGTTTATATTGCCTCGCCGAACGGCCTGCATTACGAGCAGGCGAAGATGATGCTCAACCACGGCAAGCATGTTCTCGTGGAAAAACCCGCCTGCGCGAACGCGGAGCAGCTTCGCGAACTGCTGGGGCTGGCGAGGGAGAAGCATCTCGTCATCCTCGAGGCCATGCGGACCGTCTACGACGACGCCCTTGACATTATCGAACAGAACATCCCCATGATCGAACCGCTCTGCCAGGTCCGTTTCAATTACGGCAAGCGTTCGTCGCGCTGGGAGCGCTTCCTCCGCGAGGGGGAGCGGGTGAACACGTTCAACCCGAAGCTCTCGAACGCGTCCGTCATGGACCTCGGCTGCTACGGCATCCACGCCCTCGTCCGCCTCTTCGGACGGCCGCAGTCCGTCTCCGCGCAGTCGGTCAAGCTGACGAACGGCTTCGAGGCCTTGGGGACGGTGCTGCTGAATTACGGCGGATTCATTGCCGAGGTCTCGTATTCGAAGATTCACAACATCCCCGGGGAGTCCTACCTCGCAGGGATGAACGGCACCATCGTCCTGAACAACATCGGCGACACGGCTTGGATCAAGCTCCTCACCGACGGCGGGGAGATCGACCTCGGCTACAAGGAGAAGTCGCCGAACAACATGCCCGGCGAGCTGGAGGCGTTCAAGCGCTTCACCGCCGGGGAGGCCGATCCGGGAACGGTGCAGGAATACAGTCTGATCACGGCGGAGATTATTGATGAGGTGCGAAGGCAGTCGGGGATCGTCTTCCCGGGGGATAAATAGAACGCCCGAAATGACAATCGTCCGACGGAAGCGGAAAAATGTCAGCCTTGAATTTTGGCGGGATGTGATAAACTTAAATCAGTTCTTATACCATTCCAAGAACTAAACAGGTCCCTACAATAAGGTTACATTTATTGTATACCGTAGAGCTCTAATGCCTCAGAGATGAGGCGTTATCTCTTTAAGGTGAAGAAGTACAAGATGTACAGGAGGTGCTTATGACAGCGTACGCGATCGGTTTGGATATCGGCATCGCATCCGTCGGATGGGCGGCAGTTGGGTTGGATATAAATGAGCGTCCATACACCATTCTCGGCATGGGTTCGCGCATTTTCACCGCGGCGGAGAACCCGAAAACGGGCGCGTCTCTGGCCGCGCCGCGCCGGGAAGCGCGAAGCATGCGCAGACGCCTGCGCCGTCAGCGTCACCGCAATGAACGCATCCGCGGATTAATGCTGCGGAGCGGACTGCTCACGAACGAGGAGCTCGACCAACTGTTCGAAGGTCCTCTCTCGGATGTGTACGCGCTCCGTGTGGACGCGCTGGACCGGCAGTTGACGAATACGGAATTCGCCCGCGTTTTGATCCATATCTCCCAGCGGCGCGGTTTCCGCTCCAACCGCAAGGGCGGGGCGTCCAAAGAGGATGGCGAACTGCTGGCCGCGACCAAAGCCAACGCGGAACGCATGGCGGCTGCCGGCTACCGCACGGTCGCCGAGATGCTGGTCAAGGACGCAACATTCAAGGATCATCGACGCAACAAGGGCGGGGAATACCTGACCACGGTCACCCGCGTGATGATCGAGGATGAAGTCAACCATATCTTCGAGGCGCAGCGGAAATTCGGAAACGCGCACGCGTCCGAGGAATTTCAGACCGAATACAAAGAAATCCTCCTCTCCCAGCGCTCCTTCGATGAAGGGCCGGGCGGGAAAAGCCCCTACGGCGGGAACCAGATTGAGAACATGATCGGCAAATGTACCTTCTTCCCGGAGGAGCCGCGGGCGGCCAAGGCCTGTTACACATTCCAGTATTTTGAGCTCCTGCAGAAGGTCAATCACATCCGCCTGAAGGAGATCGGCAGCTCAACCGAAGAACCGCTCTCCGATTGGGAGCGGAAGCAGCTTGTCGAGCTCGCGAAGAAGGTCGACGGACTGACCTACGAACGCATCCGCAAGGAACTGCGCATCCCGAACAGCAAGGCCTTCACCGGCATCCGCTACACCGAAGACAACCCCGAGAAAAAGGAAAAGCTCAAGTGCATGCGGTCCTGGCATGAAATGCGGAAGGCGCTGGATAAGGTCGGCAAGGACAGAATCAATGAGCTTTCCGTGGAGCAGCTGGACGCCATCGGTACCGTGCTCTCGATCTATAAGACCTCCGAGAAGATTCGCGCCGGGCTTGCCGCGAAGGGCATTCCCGCCGATGTGATTGACGCGCTGGATAACGCCGGTCTCAGCTTCACGAAATTCGGACATCTCTCGCTCAAGGCGCTGAAGATGATCATCCCGGGACTGGAACAGGGG
>CAVIKW010000183.1:0-3309 GCA_963643375.1 Flexilinea sp.
AGGCTTAAGCGCGGTCTAAGATGAGCTTGACTGCCCGGTCGGGCGCGGCACTTTCCTATTTTGGTATGGTTCGCGCATCGGCTCGCAACGCTCCGCGAAGGGGAGCGGGTCTGCTGTTCACCTCATCCACCGCGGAGCGATCCCCCCACCTCGAGGGGAAGGCCTTAACGCCGCTGAATGTGAGCGTGACTTTGCATGTCAAGCTCGCTATGTTATCCGGTCTCCGGTCTCCGGTCTCTGGTCTCTGGTCACTCTTCCCCCTCCTCACTGTCTTGCCATTGAATCCCGCGCCGTAAGTGTCCCTCAGCTTAAAAAATGGTACAATGGAATCATGTCTAACAAAACTTATGAAACCTGGCTGGATATCGACCTCGGGGCTATCCGGAAGAATTTGCAAATGGTAGGGAAGATCTCGGGGCTTCCGACTGCGGCTGTGATCAAAGCCGACGCGTACGGACACGGCATCGTCCCGGTATCTCAGGCCGCCATTCAGGCGGGCGCGGCAATGCTCGCCGTGGCACGCTTCACCGAGGCGCGTGAACTCCGCAACGCCGGTTTCGTTGAGCCGATCCTGGTTCTGGGCATGATCCCGCCGGACAATGTCATGGAAGCCTGCGTCACCCACGTCAGCGGCACGCTCTTCAATAAAGAACAGATCGCCATCTATGAAAACATCCTGAGCGGAACGGGCAACCGCCTCTCCGTCCACGTCAAAATCGACTCCGGCATGGGACGTCTCGGCTTCCCGGCTGAGGACGGATTGAAACTCCTGCAGGCGGTGAAGGATTCCCGTTATCTCACGGCGGACGGCCTCTTCACGCATCTTGCCCGCGCGGATGAACCCGGCATTGACACTACCGATTGGCAGCTGGACCGCTTCGACCGGCTTTTGGCTGAGGTTGAGGCGAACGGCCTCCGCCCTCCGCTGGTGCACACCGCGAACTCCGCTGGCGCCCTCTTCCATCCCCGCTGCGGGCGCTACGACATGGTCCGCGTCGGTGAAGCGATGTACGGTATGAATCCGTCGCCGGACGCCATGCTCCCCGAAGGTTTCCGCCCCGCGCTTTCCTGGAAGGCCGGCATTACATCCGTGAAGATGATCCCCGGCGGTATGGGCATCAGCTACGGCCACCATTACATCACCCACGGCGACGCTCAGCGCGTCGGCGTGATCCCTGTCGGCTACGCGGACGGATACCGCCGCGTCCCCGGCAACACGGTTCTCGTGCACGGACAGGCGGTCCCGGTCATCGGCAGCGTCTGCATGGATCAGTGCATGATCGACCTCAATGACATTCCGACCGCGAAGATCGGCGACGAAGCCGTTCTCATCGGTCAGCAGGGCGGCGCGGAGATCAGCGTGGATCAGGTCGCGAAGCTCTGGAACACCATCAACTACGAAGTCACCTGCGGCATTGCCAAGCGCGTCAACCGCTACTATTCACGGAGCGCGGAATGAGACAGCCGGATTATGAATGGGTCCCGACCCCGCGCATGACCGCCGCGGAATCGGCCGACTTGGACGGCTTCCCGGTTGTCATGCAGAAGGTCCTCCGCAACCGCAATGTCCGCACCAACGCGGAGGCGGACATCTTCCTGAACCGCAGCGGCAGCCTTTACGACCCGCTGGACAAGGACCGCGGTCTGCTGAACATGCGCGAATGCGTCCGCATGCTGCTCGAGGCCATCCAAGCCGGCGAGAAGATTGTTGTCTACGGCGATTATGACGTGGACGGCGTGACCGCGTCCGTGATCATGATTCAGCTTCTGCGCAAGCTCGGCGCGGACGTCGAAAGCTTCATCCCGGACCGTTTTGACGACGGTTACGGCCTGAATATGCACCGCGTCCGTGAGCTCGCGGAGAAGGGCTGCAACCTCCTGGTCACGGTCGACTGCGGCATCCGCTCCGTGGCTGAGACACAATTGGCGCATGAGCTGGGGATGAAGATCATCATCACCGATCATCACGAACCCGGCACGGTGATCCCGGATGCCGACGCCGTCGTCTGCGCGAAGCAGCCCGGCGACCCCTATCCCTTCAAAGAGCTGGCCGGCTGCAGCATTGCCTACAAGGTCGCCGAAGCCATTCTCGCCGTTCATCCCGTCAAGGGCGTTGAGCCCAAGGATTGGATCGACCTCGTCGCGATGGGAACGGTTGCCGACGTCGTGCCGCTGTTGGATGAGAACCGCTGCCTGGTGATTGAGGGCCTGCGCAAAATGCGGACGCATCCGCGTCCTGCCCTTCAGGCGCTGGTCGAAAAAGATCGGCTGAAGTATTCCACGATGAAAGCCCAGACGATCAGCTTCAACATCGCGCCGCGGCTCAATGCCGCCGGGCGCATGGACAACGCGAGCACTTCCTTCCGCTTCCTGATGGCGGAAAACCTCCGTGAGGCGCAGCGCGTCCTCCTGGAAGTGGATGATTGGAACGCCAAGCGGAGAGCCGCCTCGGCGAATGTCTTCACCGTTGTCGCGAAGGGAATTGATAAAGAAAATCTGCCTTGGACGATCTGCTACCGTGACGAAAACTTCGGCGCGGGGATCGTCGGCTTGGGCGCGGGAAAGCTGACGGAGAAATACTGCCGCCCGGCGGTGATCGGCTGCCCGGATGGGGAGAACACCCGTGCCTCGTCCCGCTCCATTGATCAGTTCAATATGATCAACGCGCTCGATCAGCTCGGCAAAGAGCATCCCGGCATGTTTGTCCACTTCGGCGGGCATGCCAAAGCCGCGGGGCTTACCGTTGCCGCGGGACGATGGGAGGAGTTCTGCGAGTCGATTGAGGCCCTCGCGGCCGCGGAACTCGCTGGCCAAGACCTGAAACCGCGCAAAACCTACGATATGGAGCTGCCGGCGAGATACATCACGCTCGACTTGGCGCGGGAGTTGGAGAAAGCCGATCCCTTCGGCGAACGCAATCAGGAACCGCTGTTCGTCACCCGCGATTTTGAGATCAAGACGGTCAAAGTCGTCGGCAAGGATAACAACACGCTGAAGGTCTGGCTCAAGGGCAAAGATGACAGGGAATATGAATGCATCTCCTTCCGCAACGGCGAATGGGCGCAGGACTTGCACCCCGGGATGCGCATCGACCTCCTCTATCACGTCACCGTCAACGAATTCAACGGCGAGACCACGGTCCAGCTCCGCGTGGAAGATTTTTGGATTAAAGAGCAGTCGTAAATTGCACCTCATCCACCGCAAGCGGTCCCCCTTCCCCTCAAGGGGAAGGCAGAAAACGCGCTCATTAATTGGAGCGCATCTTCGAATATCGAGTGCCAACTTCACTCTCCACTCTCCACTCTCCAC
>CAVIKW010000184.1:0-3215 GCA_963643375.1 Flexilinea sp.
GGGGGATGAGGTGAACAGCACACCCGCTCCCCTTCGCGAAGCGTTAACTCCTCACTCCTAACCGGCTGTGTAAAGAATCATTATTTCGCGAAGCCTCTTGACAGATATGTATATATATATATAATTTCAAACCGAAATTCCAAAGAGGTAGATTAACGATGAAAAAGCCCGCAGTTTTGATTTTTGTTGTTCTTATCGCGGCAATGACCGCCTTGTCCGTATCCGCTGCTCCGAAAGAGCGTTATTATGACCAGTCCGGCGACCAATACTGGTGCAATACCGACTCCGACGGCTGCTGGGTCACTTCCGAAACCGGGGATAAGGAATACATCATGTTCTGGAGCGAAGCTTCCCGCGACAAGATCATGGGTGAAGGGTCTTTCGCGCCGATCGCCGAGGCCTATCCGTTCGCTAAAATGCCGCTGCAGGCTCCCCTGACTGAGGTAACGTCTGAACCATCAGAAGAAGGCTGCAAATTGACGTTTTGGGATTGCCAAGCCAGAGGTGATTATTGGGTATTAGACGAACCGACCTGCAAGTGCAAGTGTTCCTCGGAATTCAATAATGCCTGCAATCATTTTATGAATGTTTTTGATATTGATAACTGCAAATGTACAGATTGCGATTATATGGTATATCAGGAATGTCTTAATTCTCTTCATGGAACATTTGATTTAAACACCTGTAAATGCAGCAAGTAATCGTAATATTTGCAAAAAAGAATACATCAATAAATCAAGAGCGGGGAAAAAACCCCGCTCTTGATTTTGAAGGTCACTGTCCAAATCGATGGCCGTTGGGCGGGATCACCTAATCCATCGCAAGCGGTTCCCCTTCCCCGAAAAGACAGAGTGGAGAGTGGATCAATTCGTAATTCGTAATTAAGAATTGTGAATTACGAATTACGAATTTAAAATCTCCACTCTCCACTCTTATTTTTATGATTTTTTCCTCTCCCGACTTTCCCATAAATATGTTATGATTAGGATAGGACAAAGCAGAGGCGCGTGTTTCTGTGTTCCGCTACCGATAAGGAGTTACTATGAAGAAAAGTTTACTGTTTGTTCTGCTGAGCATCCTCATCCTCAGCACCGTTTGCACCGCGTTCGCCGCGGACCCGATCGTCGTGATTTATACCAATGATGTCCACTGCGGTTACGCGGACAACCTCGGCTACACCGCTGTTGCTGCCCTCAGAGATTATTATGAATATCTGACCCCGTATGTCACTCTCGTCGACAACGGCGACTCCATCCAGGGCGATGTCATCGGCGCCGTCTCCAAGGGCGAATATGTCATTGACCTGATGAACGAAGTCGGCTACGACCTCGCCATCCTCGGCAACCACGAATTCGATTACGGTATGGACCGCATCGCGGAACTGGCTGAAATGGCTAACTTCCCGTACATCGACTGCAACATCGATTACACCGGCGCCGGCGAGAACAAACTCGACTTCCTGCTCCCGTACGCTCTGGTTGAATACGGCGAAACCACCGTTGCTTACATCGGTGTCGCGACCCCGAACTCCATCAGCACTTCCACCCCGACCTACTTCCAGGAAGACGGCCAGTTCGTTTATGACTTCAACGCCGGCGAAAAGGGCGGGAAGCTCTACAACCGTGTTCAGGAAACTGTCGACGCTGCCCATCTCATGGGTGCGGATTATGTGATCCTCCTTTCCCACCTCGGCATCAATGAAGAAGATGCTCCGTACCGCTCCATCGATGTCATCAACAACACCGTCGGCATCGACGCCTGCCTCGACGGCCATTCCCACTCCGTCATCCCGCAGATGATGGTCCGCAACGGCGAAGGCTATTACATTCCGCTTTCCTCCACCGGCACGAAGCTCGCTTACGTCGGCATGATGACCATCGATCCGGAATACGGCACCATCACCACCACCCTGCTGAGCGGTGACGGCCTCACCTCCGATTGGTATGAAGCCGCTTCCGCCGAGACCATCTCCGCCTTCGAAGCGAGAGTCAACGATGTCGTCGCCTCCACCAACGTCCAGCTCAACATCACCGACGCTGACGGCATCCGCATCGTCCGCTCCCGCGAAACCAACCTCGGCGACCTCTGCGCCGACGCTTACCGCAACCTCGGCAACGCTGACATCGCCCTCGTCAACGGCGGCGGTATCCGCGCGAACATCGAAACCGGCGACATCACCTACGCCGAAGTCATCGCTGTTCACCCGTTCGGCAACATGCTGACCGTTGTCAACGCTACCGGCCAGCAGATCCTCGACGCCCTCGAATGGACTTCCCGCAACACCCAGGCTGAATACAAGGACGCCCAGGGCAACGCTGTCGGCGAACTCGGCGGCTTCCTCCAGGTTTCCGGCCTGCGCTACACCATCGACACCTCCGTCGAATCCCCGGCTGTCGCCGATGCCAACGGCATGTTCTTCGGTCTGACCGAAGACGTCCCGTACCGCGTCTCCGACGTCCAGGTTGAACAGAACGGCGAATGGGTCGACATCGATCCGGCTGCCACCTACCGTGTTGCTTCCCACAACTACCTCCTGAAGGACGGCGGCGACGGCACGACCATGTTCCAGGGCGATGAGATCCTCATCAACGAATCCATGTCCGACTATCAGGTCCTGATCACCTACATCACCGATGTTCTGAACGGCGACCTGAGTGCCTACACCGAACCGCAGGGACGCATTACCGTCAAGTAATTCGTTCACAGGCGAACAAAAAAACGGGCGCACGGCAACGTGCGCTCGTTTTTTGTTGTTGGGGGAGGGGCGGAGAAAAGTGAGGAGTGAGGAGTGAGGAGTTGGTGCCCGATAGGGAAAATGCGGCTCACAACGCTTCGCGAAGGGGAGCGGGATTGCTGTTCACCTTATCCACCGCGGTGCGGTCCCCCTTCCCCTCGAGGGGAAGGCTTAAGCGCGCTCTAAGATGGGCGAGACTTTCCCTGTCGAGCGGCGTGGCAACGCTTCGCTCGCCGGAATTCGAACACCCGACTCCTTTCGCGAAGCGGCGTTAAGGCCTTCCCCTCGTAGGGGAAGGGGGACCGCTTGCGGTGGATGAGGTCTGCGATAGCCACAAACGCCCGATATTGCAATTCGCGCTCCCGAAGCCGGCACCTCTACTGACTACTGACTATTGACTCATATTCCTACCCGACAAAGATAACATCCGCTTTTTATTCAATCACGAAAACCGAAAACAGGGGTAAAATAGATTATGAAA
>CAVIKW010000185.1:0-3176 GCA_963643375.1 Flexilinea sp.
TTCCCCTTGAGGGGAAGGGGGACCGCTTGCGGTGGATGAGGTGACCTGCAGACACCTCCCCTGTCGCGGAGCGTTTTGAGCCGATGTGCAAAACATATAGAAAGGGGAGAGTGCCGCAATCATCTTTCTCCCAATTTAGGCCCATTATTGGAAGAAAAAACGACCCGGTATACGGGTCGTTTTTGTTTCGCGAATCGGAATCTGTCAGCTCAGTTCGCCGGCAGCCTTGATCTTTACGCGGTTGGTGTTGCCGGGATAGTAGGCGAGCGGGACGTCTTCCATCTCAATGATCTCAACCGTCTCACGAACGGCGCCCGCCGCGACGGCGAGCTCGACGGCTTCCTTCTTGGCCTTTTCCAGGGACTGCTCACGCGGCAGTTCGTCGTAGTTCATCAGCTTCTCGTAAGTGCCGCTGACCTTGGAGATCGCGGAGCCGATGGCATTCGCGCAGCCGAAATGCTCCGGCTTCAGAACGGAGGCCGCGCCGGCGATTTTTTCCGGCAGGATGATGGAACCGCCGCCGACGAGGATGAGGTCCACGTCCGCGTTGGATACCTTCATGGCGTCCACGCTGTCCTCAATCAGACCGCGGATGGCATCCAGGGCCTTCTCCGCCACATCCTGCGGGATGGACATCGCCTTGGACTTGTCGCCCAGGTCAACCATACCGAGACGGACGGCGACATCCGTTGCGGTCATTACATCGCCGCCGAAGACGAGGGCTTTCTTGGTGATCTCAAAGCCGACGCTGTCAGGGCCGACGGTAACGCTGCCGTCCGGCTTGACGCGGACGATGGAACCGCCGCCGAGACCGATGGAGATGACGTCCGGCATACGGAAGTTGGTGCGAACACCGCCGATGGTGACGGCGACGCTGGACTCACGCGGGAACCCGTTCTGGATCACGCCGAGGTCGGTGGTCGTACCGCCGACATCCACGACGACCGCGTCCTTCAGCGAGGAAAGGTAGCTGGCGCCGCGAATGGAGTTCGTCGGGCCGCAGGCGACCGTCAGGATCGGATAACGGCGGGCGTGCTCCATGGTCATGAGCGTGCCGTCGTTCTGGCTGAGGTAGACGTCGGCGTTGGTGATGCCTTCGTCGCGCAGGCTCTTGGCAAAGCCTTCGGTGAAGCGCTCCGCCACCTGCCACAGGGCGGCGTTCAGGATGGTCGCGTTCTCGCGTTCAATCAGGCCCATGGAGCCGATCTCGCTTGAGATGGAGACGTGGACGTCATCGCCCATGACCTCGCGGCAGAGCTTCGCGGCTTCGACTTCGTGGTCATTGCGCACGGTTGAGAACGCGCAGGAGATGGCGATGGACTTGACGCCCTTCGCCTTCATATCCGCGAAGAACGCCTTGGCGGCTTCGGCGTCAAACGGCGCAAGTTCCCGGCCATCGTATTCAAAACCACCGCCGATGATGGTGCTGCCGACAGCGACCTTCTGAATGTCTTCGGCCCAGTCAACCATCGGGCGGATGCCGGTCGTGGCCGGCGCGCCGATGCGCAGGATGCCGATGGGGGCCAGGTGCTTGCGTTCAACGATGGCGTTGGTGCACTGCGTCGTGCCCAGCATGGCCTGATGAATCTCTTTGGGATCCACGCCGGAGACTTCCAGCACGGTGCGCATGGCGCCCAGAATCCCGTCGTAAATATCCGCGGAAGTGGGATACTTGATATCCGCGACAACGGTGCGGTTTTCATCGATCAGAACGGCGTCCGTATTGGTACCGCCGACATCAATTCCGAGTTTATACATCTCACTTACCTCCCTTGCAGCGTTCTTCCAGCGGAATGTAATCGGTGTCTACGCCAAAGTAGCGGGGGCCGACCAGCTCGAGGCCCTCTTTCGTGCGCCAGAGGTGGAAGCACTTCAGGCCCACGACCAGGACGCGTTTGCCGTACTTCAGGGCATCGGTGGTGACGGGGATGAAAGTCTCCGTGTCCACAAGAGAGATCAGGTCCGGGGTAGTGGCGAGGAGTTCGCCGTCAACCGTGGCGGTCAGGTTCTCGTTCTGGAACTCCACATAGGCGGTATGACCCTTGCATTCGCCGATACCTTCCAGGACGACCTTGCCGAAGTTGAAGCCCGCGCGGGTCTCACGCAGCACGTCCGCGATCTTACCCTTGAAGAGCTTGAAGCCCTCGGACATTTCGAGGAAGTGCTCTTCCGGCGTCTTGTCTCCGCTTTCCTTGATGGTGCGGATGGCCTTGCCGAGCTGCTGGCTGCGGGTCACAATGCCGCGCACGCCGTATTCTTTCATCTGCTTGCCGCTCATGGGATAGAGGGAGACCGAGACCGAGGCGCCGCAGCTCATTGTGACGGCGCGGGCCAATTCTTCCGTCCATTTGTTGGTGATAGTCTCAAAAATGCAGCTGTTGCCCTTCTCATCAACCAGTGCCATCGGGGTTGCCTTCATGCCGCCAATGGTAAAGGTGACCATCTGCAGCTCCGGGAACGCGCGGCCCATGCCGTCCACGTCCACCATCGGCATATTCAGCCGGGCAGCCGCCGCAATCGGCAGCATTGAGTTGACGCCGCCCGCTTCGATGGGCATAAAAGCGTAAATCTTCTGCCCGAAGAACTTGGAGACCATGTCAAAAAGCTTCTTGTACTCCGTACCGCCGATGGCCTTCTCCGCCAGAACGGTAGGGGCGCCCATCATGGCAATGGGGATGATGAGGGCATCGTCGGGAACTTCATCCGGGTCCAACAGGGTCACCGGGCCGCATTCCTGCACGGCGCCGATGGCGACCAGTTTGCCGACGTAGGGATCACCGCCCCCGCCCGCGCCCAACAGGGCCGCGCCGGTAGCGATATCTTCAATCTCGGGAATTCCGATTTTTCGCATGACCTATTTCCTTCTTTCATTACAACAGTTAGTCTGATTATATGCAATCTGCGGCGAAACGCTCCGCATCTGTTACAGGGACGGCGGGAATGCTGCCTTGAGGAGGGGAATTTAATAACCGAATCCGCCGGCAGTTCGCCGACGGACAGCGTGCCTTCACCCGCGCCGTAGGTGCCGGACTTAATTTTGCGGTGAGGTCACTTTCAAAAGCGATTGACAGGGAAATCAACAAAGTCCGGCGCCCGGGTTGGCACCTCATCCACCGCTGCCGCGGTCCCCCTTCCCCGAAAAGATAGTGAGGAGTTAGGAGTGAGGAGTGAGGAGT
>CAVIKW010000186.1:0-3167 GCA_963643375.1 Flexilinea sp.
CGCTTCGCGGTGGATGAGGTGACCTGCACACCCGCTCCCCTTCGCGGAGCGTCTTGAGCCGCTGTTATTGCAGACTATCCTCAATTCCCGCTGCCCATTGCGTAGAATTCCTCTTCCGAGATCCTACCCCCCTCTACTGTCTGTCAGCGGCTGAGGGCTTCCTCCTTCGAAATTGCCTGCCCCCTTACGAGAGAGCCGTAAGGCACGCCGTTTTCCTTCGCCCACGTTTCCGCGTAGGAGTCGGCGTAGACAGTGACGTCCGTCAGGTTCTCGGTGTTGAAAGCGTTTTCGCCGATATAGGTGAGATTTTCAGGCAGTGTGACGCTTGTCAGGTAAGGGCAGCCCGCGAACGCGGCGAAATCGATCTCTGTTACCCCTTCCGGAATGTCAACAGAGATCAACCCGGTGATCGAGAACGCGGATGCCTCGATGGACTTCAGGCTTCCGGGCAGAGAGATGCTTCTCAGGTTGAAGGCCCCGGAAAAGGCCTCCTTCCCGATCGCCGTCACGCCCTCAGGAACGGTATAGGCCACCGTGGAGGAACCGGTGGGATAATAGATCAGCTTGTGTTCCTTTTTGTTGAACAGAACGCCGTCAACGATCTCGAAGACCGGGTGGTCGGCGGAGATTTTGATGGTTCCGATGGCTTTGCTGTTGTCGAAAGGATTGCTGCCCATGGTCGTGAGGCTGTTCGGCAAAGATACATTCGCGAGACTTGAGCAGTTGGCGAACGCGGCATCCCCGATCGATGTGACGCCTTCGGGAATGTCAACATAGAGCAGCCCCGTGTTCGCGAAAGCCCTTTCGCCGATGACACGGAGACTTTCCGGAAGCGTGATGTTTAACAGGTTATAGCACAAAGAAAAAGCTTCTTGATCAATGACTTCGAGATGGCTCGGCAGCGAGATATTCGACAAACCCGATGACCAAAAAGCTTTATAGGCGATGTAAGTGAGGCTTTCCGGGAGGGTGATCCGCGTCAAGCTGCCTCACGTGGAGAACGCTTCATCCCCAATCGCAACAACCCCTTCCGGGATCACAACGCTCGTCAGGCTCGATTCGTAAAAAAACTTTCTCCCCAATCACGGATACCGGATGCCCGTCAAGCGTACTCGGAATGGTGATGTTCGTATCCCATCCGTAGTAGGCTGTGATCTTCGCGCTGCCGTCATCGAGAAGGGTGTACGACCATTCGCCCGAGTCAATCGCCTCCACCGAGCTCCGCGCCGGGATCAGAAGCAGCAGCAGTAAGAGCGGCAGATAAATCCATTTCTTCATTCATTCCTCCGATATTCCGACGGCCGTCCTCCCCGGATGCAGACACATAAACCGGGGCCGGGCATGTCCCCGATTGCGTGAAGCGCCATCGAGTTTGTTCAATTTTTCATGCGCAGAAAGAAGTTCGCTGTCATTGATTATATACGAAAAGGAACCAAAAAGGAAGCGAATCACTTCACGAAACAAACGATAAGAACAGACGCAATTAAACAAAAACGCCCAATGGCGGGGATGCCATTGAGCGTGTTGCTTTATTTCAATTCAAGGCTCTTCTTCCGTTTTCCCAGCATCACAGCCGAGGCGGCAAAGAAGACCAAGAAGACGGCGAGGACGACTTTCACGATCGTCAGCGGATCAATTCCGCCGGACGGTTCGGCGAGCTCCGTCGGGGCGAATTCCGGCTCCGACGCCTGGTTTTGGAGCTCGGCCTGCATCATCAGGTATTCACTGCGCGGAGTCCCGCCGCGGACACCGAAGGACGGCATGGACGCGGTCACGGCGCCGTTGGACGAATCATCGCGGTCTTCATCGAGGACGATCCGCTCGTCGGTGATGCAAGCCGTATCCGCGAGGGAGATTGACTTCGAGACGTACATACGGGCGCCGTCATCAACGGTTTCGACGGACGCGTTCCCCGAGAACATGGGGAAGATGAAGACGAAAGCGAGGGCGAGGGCGCAGAACGCCGCGGCCCCGCGGAAGATCGGGAAGAGCCGTTCCCAGAAGGGTTTCGGGCGGGCTTCCTCGGCTTCAATGGTCGTCAGCCGGTAATTGCGCGGCGGTTTGACCGTCGGCAGTTCCTTGGCCATGGATTTGACTTTCAGCAGGTCCGCCATTTCGGCAGCCATGCGCGGATCGGCCGCGAGACTCTCCGAGAGTTTCGCAAGCTCATCCCCGCGGAGCTCTCCGTCAAGGCAGCTGCTGAGCATTTGCATTTGTTTGGTTGTCAGCTTTTCGTTTCCCATACGCGCTCTCCGTTGTAGATATAACGACGCCGAAGGCTAAAAGTTCCCTTTTGACATCAGACATTCCTTCATGCGCAGGCGGGCGCGGAGGAGGCGGCTCTTGACCGTCCCGAGGGGGACTCGGAGAATGTCAGCCGCGGTTTGATAATCCGTATCCTGCAGGTCGACGAGCGTAAAGACGGCGCGGTACTGATCCGGCAGGGCGCTGAAACAGGATTGAATGGCCTCGGCGCGGTCCATGCGCTCCACCTGCTCCGCGGGGGATTCGGAGGGGTCGATGAGCCAGACGGGGTCCTCGATTTCGTCCTCGCCGTCGTTCGTGGTGGGGAGGAGGTCCTGTTCGGGATGGCGCTTCTGACGGCGAAGTTCGTCGTAGCAGGCGTTGATGGTGATGCGGAGGATCCAGGGTTTGAAGGAATTGCCGTTGAAGGAAGAGATGTGTTTCCAGGCATTGATGAACGCGGTCTGCGTGATGTCGTCGGCCTGCGCCGGGTCGCAAAGGACACGCAGGGCAGTGTTATAGACGGCCGTCTGGTACGCGTCGACCAGACGGTTGAAGGCGTCTAAACTTCCCTGCACGGCAAGCTCGAGCAGCTGTTTTTCGTTGTCCAAGATTTCGTCCATCAATTGAATTGTAACAGATATTTGAAAAACAAGGTGGATACAAGAGATCGGTGGCAAGAGACCGGTGGCAAGAGACCGGTGGCAAGAGACCGGTGGCAAGAGACCAGAGACCAGAGACCAGATAACGTTAATCGGCGGGTGATGCCGCAGTAAAAGCAATAATACATCGGACCATAACGCTCCGCGAAGGGGAGCGGGTCTGCAGGTCACCTCATCCACCACTAACGTGGTCCCCCTTCCCCTCGAGGGGCGGCTGCTGACGCAGCCCGCACCTCATCCACCACTAACGTGGTCCCCCTT
>CAVIKW010000187.1:0-3152 GCA_963643375.1 Flexilinea sp.
GCGCCGGAGGGCAGGGCATTGTCCGCTTCTTTTTTGTTGTTTTCACAGACCGCGTACACACTTTCAAAAACCCTCTCCGTTTTGCCATCTATTGTAATTGTCGTTTGACCGCAATACTTAGACTCGGTAGAATAGCAATGTTGATACACGACTCTGGACTCACCGGTTTCTTCATCAATAAACTGCTCATGATTTGCCATGATACCGGTATCAATGATCGCGACGTACTGTCCCTCTCCCGTGAATCCCTGGTCGTGAATCGCGGTGAAATTTGACAGAGCATCGGCATAGCCCCCCAGATTGGAAACTCCTTTGCTCTCGAGTTCTTCTTCCTCCGGATCGATGGTGTACTGAGCATCCGTCTCAACTGAAACGATGTCGTCACGATATTCGATCAGCAGCTTGGCAATGTCATTGGCGTCGCCGCGCAGGGCGGCCATGCTTGTATATTTGTACGCCCAGGTGTCGGCGAGTCCCATTGCCTCGGCCGCGTCTGCGACCTTCTGCTGGGAGCCGTCTTTGACCATAACCAGGACTTTGTATTCATATCCGCTCAGGTCGCCGATCCCCATAGGAAAGGCGGCGGTATTGTTCGCGAGGCGCAGCACCGCCGCGACGGCGGGATCATTCACCTTGGCGAGGTCTTCTTCGGTCAGGCCCTGATAATAAAGATCGCCGGATTTCACGGCCTTCGCTTCGCCGCTCACCGTGACCACGCAGGAATCCGTCTCGCTGTAATCATCGGACATCGCGAAGACGACCGCCGTACCCGGCTCGAGCGCGCGGACGCCGATGGTGCCTTCGTCTCCTCCGAGCTCGATGACGGATTCGTCACTGACGAACCAGTGGACGATGCCTTCCGGCGGGGTGAATTCGCAGAATTCGCCGGGGTCGAGCGTGATCTCGTCCACGCCGAGATCCAGCGCCGCGGCAACCGCGTTCGTGAGTAAAAATATCGCGAACACCGCGATCAGTAAGAATAAACGATCCCTTTTCATAAAACCTCCAAGGAATAACCTTCGTCAATGTTGTCATTATTACTACATGCAATATCCGTGCCATATGATTTAAGCTTCCGAGGCACCTCGTCCGGGCATCAAAAAAGACCGGCGCGGGTCCGGTCTTTTATCGTTTCGGAGGGGGATCAATACAGCTTCGCGCCCGCGGGGATCGCGTCGCTGACCATGAGCAGGTTCAGGCGTTCCTCACCCGCGACGGAATGGATGGCGGAGAGGAGCATGCCGCAGGAGTCGATGCCCATCATCGGGCGGGGCGGGAGGTTCGTAATGGCGACGAGGGTCTTGCCGACCAAGTCTTCCGGTTCGTAATAGGCGTGGATGCCGCTGAGGATGACGCGGTCGGTACCGGTGCCGTCATCCAGGACGAATTTCAACAGCTTCTTGCTCTTCTTGACGGCGGAGCATTCCTTGACCTTGACCACGCGGAAGTCTGACTTCGAGAAGGTGTCGAAGTCAACATACTCCGTGAAGAGGGGCTCGATCTCGACTTTCGGTTCGGCGGGCGCTTCCTCAACCGAAGCTTCGGCGGCGGGTTCATTGATGACGGGTTCGTTTACGATTTCATTTTCTTCCATGACGATTCATTTCCTTATTGAATATTTCCTCTATTATACATCCACCCCGACCGGAGGCTCATACTTGTCTGGATTTGTCACAAATTCCGCGTCGGCAGGGTACATTTTGTCACTTTTTGTATATACTAAATATCGTTGTGGAATCATTTTTAATCATCCCGTTGATATGAACAACACACAATCTGTCTGAAGAAGACATTCTTTATTCAAGGAAGAGTATATATGGAAAACCTTAGCGGAAATATGCTGATCGCCCATGGCGGCGGTCCTACCCCTGTCATCAACGGCTCCCTTCAGGGCGCTCTCATGGAAGCGAAGAAGCATCCGGAAATCAAGAAAATCTACGCGGCCCGTTACGGCGCGGAAGGCATTCTTGCCAATGACCTGATCGACCTGACCGACCTTGATGACGAAGCCATCGCCAACCTGAGCAACACGCCTTCTTCCACTATCGGTTCCTGCCGCCGCAAGCTGAAGGAAGCGGACTACCCCGCCATCCTTGACTGCCTCGAGAAGAACGACATTCGTTTCTTCTTCTACAACGGCGGTAACGACTCCATGGATACCTGCGCCAAGATCAGCAAGCTGGCCGAAGACAGCGGTTACCCTGTCAACGTCATCGGTATTCCGAAGACCGTCGACAATGACCTCGTCATCACCGACCACTGCCCGGGCTTCGGCTCCGCGGCCCGCTACGCTGCTGTTTCCGCGCTGGAGCTCTCCTTCGACGCGAACACCATGAAGAATCACGTTGAAATTTTGGAAGCCATGGGCCGCCATGCCGGCTGGATCACCGCCGCCGCTTCCCTCTTCCAAGATCAGATGCCGTCCGAGCTGCTGGTTTATCTGCCGGAAGTCACCTTCAACAAAGAGAAGTTCATCGCGGACGTCCAAAAAGCCCTCGCGAAGGGCCGCGGTCTGGTTATCGCTGTCTCCGAAGGCATCTGCTACGAGAACGGCAAGTGCGTCGGCGATACGGGCGCGGTTGACGGTTTCGGTCACGTTGTTCTGTCCGGTGTCGGCGAAGAGCTGGCGAAGATCCTGAACGACGAAGTCAAGGTGAAGACCCGCGCCAACAAGCCGGGCGCCCTCGGCCGCTGCTCCGCCACCATGCAGTCCCCCGTGGACATTGAAGAAGCCGTCGCGGCCGGCGCGTTCGCTGTCCGCTCCGCTGTTGAAGGCAAGACCGGCTACATGGCCGCCATCTGCGCTGAACGCGGCGATGACGGTTACAAGTTCCACATGGACCTTGCCCCGCTGAGCGAAGTTGCCAACGCCGAGAAGAAGTTCCCTGCCGAATGGATGAACGAAGAGAAGAACGGCATCACCGATGCCTTCAAAGAATACTGCCTGCCGCTCATCGGCGGTTGGAACAAGAAGTTCTCCTACCTGCGCGATCTCTAATTCAAATATACAAAAGGGGCTGTCAGATTCGACAGCCTCTTTTTTTGTCTCTTCATATTCGAGCACGCCTCCTGTAATCGTGACAAAGATAACAAACTTTCCCGGAACAAATACAGCGCCGCGGCGTATAATATAGGAGAGCAAAGGAATAGAC
>CAVIKW010000188.1:0-3147 GCA_963643375.1 Flexilinea sp.
TCTGCAGTCAGATCCGCAGTGATATTTACCGAATCGCGAACGAGAACAGCGCTCCCGCAACAATCAGCAGCTATGATGATTGCGTCGCGGCGGGATACCATGTCGACAACGGCACCTGCTTCATCGGCGGGGCGCAGGTCTTCGATAATCAAGGCAATTTGATCGGCTATTATTACTCCGATTGCTATGACAGCGACGGATTTCATCCGAAGTCCTGCTGGGAATGTTTTTACGGTGCCAGCAATGACGGCTGCAACGAGATGCCATAAATAAGATAGATGCAATTAACCGGGAAGAATCTGAAATTCAAACACGAGAACCGTTCGAACCCGATAACGGTTCTCATTTTGATATTTCTATGCGTTCTCAGTCTGTTCCTTCTGAAAGCCGTCGTCAAACAGACATTGGTTTCCCCGTGGCTTCCTACCGCGGTGCCGACACGCGACGCCATTTCCTTCGCGATGGAAGGTGACACCTACTTCAAAGCCGGCAACCTTCAGAAAGCCGCGGACAGCTACGCGGCGGCCTCCGTTCTTGAGCCCAGCAACTCTGAATACGCTTGGAAGCGCGGCCGCGCTTTGATTTACCTGACCGGTTCCCAGACGACGGATGCCGAAAAGACCGCGACCCTCCTGAACGTGATTGAAACCATGGAACCGCAGTTGGACGTCTACACGGAAGATTCCAATATTTACGCGATCCTGGCATTCGCCTATAACTGGTACGCTGACGCGGACCTCTGCGGCGCGGATAACGTTGAAACCAACTTAGGTTTGGCGGAGAACTACATTCGCCGCGCGGTGGATTATGATTCGAGAAATCCGCTCGCATACGCGATTTATTCGGAAATTCTGCTTCAGGAATCCAACTACGTCCGCGCCGAACAGATGCTGAGCCAGGCGATGGAATACGGGAACTCCCTCGATGAAGACAGCGACATTATGTTCGACGTCTACCGCGTTCAAGGCATCCTGCTCGAATCCTACGGTCAATACCGAAGCGCGATTGACGCCTACAACCACGCTTTGGAATACTCTCCGAACATGACCTTCCTGCTGATCCGCATCGGCGTGAACTGGCGCCAGATCACGGACTACGACTCGGCCTTGGAAATGTTCTCCAAAGCCGCGCGAATTAACGACCAGCTGGGAATCACGGACCCGATGCCTTACATCGCCATCGGCAACACCTACTCTCAGACGGGTGACTTCTACGCCGCCGGTCTGAATATTAAGAAGGCCCTTCAGATCAATCCGTACAACGCCGATGTTTACGGCCGTCTGGGTGTAAACTATTATAAGGCGCGCAACTACGAAGCCGCGATTGAGGCATTGAAATGCGTTGTCGAGGGCTGCGGCGCCTTGGAAAGCTGCACGGTTCGTGAATGCGCGGACGAAGGCAACCCGGTCGTTGAGATTGAACAGCTTCCGATCTCGAGTTCGACCGTCACCTATTATTTCTCATACGTCGGCGCCCTTGCGTATATGCACACGAACGCGAACCGTTACTGCGAAACGGCAATGAAAGTCGCCGCGGAAATTGAAGCGGTCTATCCGGATGACGATTCGGTGATGTCAATTGTTCGCGATGGGCAGGCAATTTGCCGAAATTACGGCTATTGATTTGGTATAATAGAGGTACACAATGGTTATCGGAGTTACGGGCGGTATCGCGTGTGGAAAAAGTGAAGTCTGCCGAATCTTAGAGCGTTTGGGATTTCTGCACATTGACGCCGATCATGCCGCGCATGAAGTTCTGACTTGGCCGGAAGTTGTTTCAATCCTCCGCAGTGAATTCGGAGATGGAATACTATTTGCACAAGATGAAGAAAAGGCTCCGACGATCAACCGAAGTGCATTGAGCGCGATCGTTTTCAGCGACCCCGAAAAGATGAAATTCCTTGAAGAGACAACCCGCCCGCGGATCGTCTCTTACATCAAAGATTTTATTCGAAATCATCCTCAAGACAATATTGTGGTTGAGGGAATCGCGTTGATTTCAACCGGCATTTACAAAGAGTTCGACGAAGTCTGGGTGGTGCGAGTTGACAAAGAGACGCAGATTAAGCGGCTGATGGAAAAGCGGAATATGTCCCGAGAAGACGCTGAAAAGCGGCTCGCTTCTCAGGAAAAACATGATTGGGACGATATTACACCGACCGGAGTCATTGATTCGTCCGTTCCTTTGGCTGATATGACACGGTTTGTCGAGGAAATTGTAAAAGACAAGGCGAAACGGTTGTAAAATTTAATTGGATTTATTGAACTGAATCCGATGACGAAAGCACTTTAGATTAAAACGAGCACGAAAGCAGGATATTTTGGATTCATTAATTACCGAGTTAACATTCTTAGGAGAGAGATTCACAAAAAACAGCGCCGTGGATATTCTCCTCGTCGCTATTCTTGTATATCTTCTGATCAAACTTGTACAAGGCACCCGCGCCGGGAACTTTGTGCGCGGTATTGTCATCGCGCTTCTGTTCCTCGGCCTTATCGCGCTTTCAAGTGACTTAACCGCGTTCAACTGGATCATCTCAAACGCTCTGCCGGTGCTGGTCATCTTTATTCCGGTTATTTTCGCGCCGGAAATTCGACGCATCGTTGAGAAGATCGGCCGCGCGCGCCATCTGCGCGACCTGTTCGCCCCGACCGCGCGCAATGCGCATAATATGTACGCCGTCTGCGATGTCGTCACGGACGCGTGCAAGAAGCTCTCGGACCAGAAGGAAGGCGCCTTGATCATCATGGAATACTTTGATGACACCACGAAGCTGATCACCGCCGGCACGAAGATTGACGCCATCGTCTCCTCCAACCTTCTTCAGCAGATTTTCTACCCCAACACGCCGCTGCATGACGGCGCTGTGATGATTCGCGGCGGGCGCATTTACGCGGCCGCCTGCGTCATGCCGTTGACGGCGAAGAACGTGCTGCAAAATGAGCAGGACCGTCATATCGGCCTCCGTCATCGCGCGGCGATCGGTGCTTCGGAAAACAGCGACTGCCTTGCTGTTGTAGTTTCCGAAGAGACCGGTTACATCTCGATTTGCCGAAAAGGCGAAATGCAGCGCAATATCACGCCGGAACGTTTGAATGAGATTCTGAAGGAAGCTTATAAGCCCGCGGAAGATATTTCTTTCAAGGA
>CAVIKW010000189.1:0-3110 GCA_963643375.1 Flexilinea sp.
ACCACGTTAGTGGTGGATGAGGTGACCTGAAGACCCGCTCCCCTTCGCGGAGCGTTTAAATAAAATTCGAAGAGAGCAGCATGGGCAACGCCCACGCTGCTCTCTTTCAATAACTCCTCACTCCTAACTCCTCACTCCTCCCTGCTTTTCCGCGCCGAATGTCATATATTGAACATGAATAATAGAATTATTTGATATGATAATTAAATCACGCCCGGCTTGCTGTTGTTCCGGGTTCGTAGATATAAGGATAAAGCATGAAAAAGAACATTGTCGAAAAAATCCCGACCGCGAACGCGGATCTGCCGGAACGAATCGGTCGGCTGAATGAACTCGCCTACAACCTTTGGTGGGCTTGGAATCCGGACGCGATCAACCTTTACAAGTCCCTGAATCACAATCTGTGGGACACCGTCTCGCACAACCCGGTCGAACTGCTCCAGTCCATCCCCCTGAATGTCCTGCGCAGCGCCGCCGAGGACCCGGAATACCTCGCGAACTACGACAAGGTCATGGCCGACTTTGACGCTTACATGAGCAGCACCGACACCTGGTTCCACCGCAATTACCCGAACATGAAGGACAAGGCCATCGCCTATCTTTCCTTTGAGTTCGGCCTCCACGAATCCATCCCCGCCTATGCCGGCGGTCTCGGCATTCTCGCCGGCGACCACCTGAAGGAATCCTCCGACATGGGCCTGCCGCTGAACGCTATCGGCTTCATCTACAACCAGGGTTATTTCGTCCAGAAGATCAGCGAAGACGGCTGGCAGGAGACTTCCAACTTCTACCTCGACTTCAACAAACTGCCGATCATCCCGCTCTACTACGAAGACGGCCGCAAGGTCATGATCTCCGTCACCCTGCCGGGCCGCGACATCCATGCCCGCATTTGGAAGATCCAGGTCGGCCGCAATTCCCTGTACTTGATGGATACCACCATCGATGAGAACAGCCCCTACGACCAGCAGCTGACCGCGAAGCTTTACACCGCGGACCTCGACACCCGCATTTCCCAGGAAATCCTCCTCGGTATCGGCGGCGTCCGCCTGATGCGCGAACTCGGCATCAACCCGAACGTCTGGCACATGAACGAAGGCCACGCCGCGTTCCTTTCCCTCGAACGCTGCCGCGAGATCGTCGCGTCCGGCAAGACCTTCGCCGAAGCCGCGGAAATCGTCCGCAAGAATGACGTCTTCACCACCCATACCCCGGTCCCGGCCGGCAACGACCGCTTCCCGATGTGGCTCATGGAGAAGTATTTCGGTTCCATGTGGAACGAGCTCGGCCTGACTTCCGATCAGTTCCTCGACCTGGGCAAGGAAACCACCACCTGGGGCGACCAGTTCACCATGCCGATCCTGGCCCTGAAGCTCTCCGAACGCTCCAACGGCGTCTCCAAACTTCACGGCGAAGTTTCCCGCGCCATGTGGCATTTCCTGTGGCCGGACCGCAAGGTTGAAGAAGTCCCGATCAGCCACGTCACCAACGGCGTACACAGTCACACCTGGGTTTCCCGCCGCATGGGTATGGTTTTCGATCAGTACCTTGGCAAAGAATGGCGCGACAACCTGGATGACGCCGAAATGTGGAAGAAAGTCGAAGACATCCCGGACGAAGTTCTGTGGGAAGTCCGCCGCCATCAGAAGCGCCAGCTGAACAGCTACATCGCCCGTTCCGCGCGCCGCGTCTGGGTTACCGGATCCAAGCACCCGGTCCAGATCATCGCCGGCGGCGTCCTGCTTGAGCCGGATGCCCTGACGATCGGCTTCGCCCGCCGCTTCCCGACCTACAAGCGCGGCAACTTGATCCTGCGCGATTACGAACGCCTGCTCCGCCTGCTGAACAACACCGACCGCCCGGTTCAGTTCGTGTTCTCCGGCAAGGCGCACCCGGCCGATGAAGCCGGCAAGCTCATCCTGCAGCAGCTCTACCGCGCCATCAAAGACGCCCATACCGGCGGCCGCATGGTCTTCCTTGAAGACTACAATATGGATATCGCCCGTCATCTGGTCTCCGCGTGCGACGTTTGGATGAACACACCCCGCCGCCCGATGGAAGCGTCCGGTACCTCAGGTATGAAAGCGGCCATGAACGGCGCGCTGAACTTCTCCGTACTTGACGGCTGGTGGGCTGAAGGTTACAATGGCATGAACGGCTGGGCTATCGGTACCGAACAGGAATACGATTCCACCGAAGCTCAGGATGACGCCGACGCGCTGTCCCTCTACGAGACCCTCGAGAACGAGATCGTCCCGCTGTACTATGACCGCAAAGACATCGCGGCCCCGTCCAAGGGCTGGATGAAGATGATGAAGAACGCCATCTCCACCCTGTCCCCGATGTACAGCACCCGCAGAATGGTCGGCGACTACGTCCGCAATATGTATATCCCCGCGATGGAAGAGGAAGAACTCTGATTCCATCAGAAATTCAATAACGTCAGCCGGGGACCACATCCCCGGCTCGTTTTTTATCGGGACGCGGACACCGTTTTATTCACTCGAAAGGAGAATATTATGACGAATTTTATCAACTCTTTGACCCCGGAGGTCATCCTCGGAGGCTTGATGATATTTTTCCTCCGAACTATGGATATGAGCATGGACACGCTCCGTGTGCTTTTTGTGGTGCGCGGTAAGAAGTCGATTGTATGGTGCCTCGGCGTTGTGCAGTCCGTGATTTACATTACCGCCATCAGCTCCGTACTGAGCGGGGACAAGAACCCGTTCACCATCCTCTGCTACGCCTGCGGTTTCGCGACCGGCAACATCTTCGGCATGTTCCTGGAAGAGAAGCTGGCGGTCGGCTTCCGTGAGCTCAGCATCATCTCCCAGAACGACGGCGAACAGATCGCTGCCAAGCTCCGCGACGCCGGTTACGGCGTGACCGAGATGTTCGGCGAAGGACGCGACGGCGTGGTGGAGATCGTAAGAACCAACGTCAAGCGCAAGCAGGCGTCGGAAGTGCTCAAGATCGTGGGGGACATCGACCCCAAGGCCTTCGTGACGCAGAATGACTTCGTCCCCGTCAATACAAGCGGGCATTGGAAGTAAGTCAATAGTCAATAGCGGCGCCCGATAGTTGAGGCTTGTCTTCAACCATCGGGC
>CAVIKW010000190.1:0-3094 GCA_963643375.1 Flexilinea sp.
CTTGACTTTCTCGCCCAAATAAAGTAGAATGATATTGCGTTCGGGCGGGACCGGCGCGGCGGATGCTATCGAACCTTGTCAGGTCCGAGAGGAAGCAGCAATAAGGTAGACATTCCGGGCGCCGCCGGCAAACCTGTCCGAGCGCATTTTTTTAAATCAACGGAGGGCGTACAGCATGACAGACAATAAGACTCCCGAATTCTGCGTCTACGACGGGTCGGATTATCAGAAGGCATTCTGGGACGACGCCAACCGTGCCTACGAGGACGGTTCCGAGGAAATCGCGTTCAAGAAGCTTCTCCCCGAATCCGGCAAGCGCCTGATGGAAATCGGCGCCGGCGCGGGACGCAACACCCCCCGCTATGACGGCTACGAGAAAATCTACCTCTTCGACTACGCCTTGACCCAAATGCAGCAGGCGAAGCAGCGCCTCGGCGAATCCGACCGCCTGGTCTTTGCCGCGGCCGACGTCTATCATCTGCCGTACAATGACAACGTCTTTGACGGCGCGACGATGATCCGCGTCATCCATCACCTCTCCGAAACCGCGCCCGCCATGGCCGAGATTCAGCGCGTCATGGCGAAGGACGCCGCCTTCATCCTCGAATACGCCAACAAACGCAACATCAAGGCCATCCTCCGCTGGATCGCGCGGAAACAGTCGTGGAACCCGTTCACGAAGGAACAGGTCGAGTTCGTCAAGCTGAATTACGACAACCATCCGGACACCATCAAGGAACTCCTCGAGACCCACGGCTTCCGCATTGACCGCGCCCTGTCCGTGTCGAACCTCCGCATCGGTTCGCTGAAGAACAACCCGAAGAACCTCGGCTGGATGCTCAAGGCGGAGGACAAGATGCAGGACCTCTTCGCGGGCATCAAGCTCAGCCCGAGCGTCTTCCTGAAGTGCACGAAAACCGAAGGCGCCGCCTTCGACCCGACCGCGCCGATCTTCCGCTGCCCGGCCTGCGGCAGTGTCCGCATGACGGAGACGAAGGAGGCGGTCACCTGCCCCGACTGCGGCCGCGTCTATCCGATCGTGGATGGGATTTATAACTTCAGGTTGGAAGAGTAGAGAGAGGCAATAGGCAGTAGGCAATAGAGGCGCCCGATAGTTGAAATTACGCTTCAATTATCGGGCGCTTGTGTTATTTCGGGGCTAACGCTCCGCGCAGGGGAGCGGGTGTGCTGTTCACCTCATCCACCGCGGAGCGGTGGATGAGGTCTGTGATAGCAATGAGCGCTCTATATTGGGGCGGGTGCTCGAATGGCGGGCGCCAACTCCACTCTCCACTCTTCACATTCCACTCTTAAATAAAACTCCCGCGCGGATCACCCGCACGGGAATGGATGGCACCTCCAAAGGGATTCGGACCCTTGTTCCGGCCTTGAGAGGGCCGTGTCCTAGGCCGCTAGACGATGGAGGCTCAAAGAACACAAGTATTGTACCACAGGAATTTCAAATTCCGCAAGGAATTCGTCAAAATTACGGCGCCGGAATTTCCGTCCACAGGTCCTTGATGAATCCGGCCGCGTCCAACTCATACAGCTGCATCACAACCGTAGGCTTGCCGTCCTTGCACACCCACTCGAACGCCGCGTTGGCGTCGGTGACGCTCTCGGGAAGGGTCGCGCCGTCCAATTCCTCCCGCGCGCACGCGGCCGTCATCGCGTCATTGATCGCGGGCACCGCGTTCAGCTTCCGCAAACAGCGCTGGTCGGCGGAGGCATTGCAGACGTAGACCGCGCCGCCCATGCAGCGGGTGATCACCGTCACCCCGGCGGCTTCGCTGTCCTGAATGTTCAACGTGATTTGAACGCGGCGGCGGTATTCTTCATTCCGCAAGTCAGCCACCGAGGAAATACTCATCGAATCCGCGCCGTCCGCGCAGCCCGTCCACGGGTCATCTTCCTCACGAACGATCATCCCGACCTCGTCGTCATCCTCGGAGTCGGAAGTCGTCGGCGCTTCGGCGGTTCGGGTCAGGACCTTGGTCAACGGCAGCTCGGTCGGGGCAGCCTTGTCATCCACATGGCGGACGCATCCGCAGAGCAGCAGCGCGGCAAGGATCGGAAGGGCGGCCCGCTTCATGCTTCGTCTTCGCCCCAGACCTCGGACGCCATTCCGAACACCGCCCAGGCCTTCGGCCAGCCGCAGTAGAAAGCGGCATGCGTGACGATGGCGGCGATTTCCTTCTTGGTCACGCCGTGGGATTTCGCGTTGACGAGATGATATTTCAATGAAGAATCGGTGACGCCGGACGCCATCAGCGCAACGACGGTGACAATGCAGCGCGTTTTGAGGTCGATGTCCTCGTTGTTCCAGTTCTCACCGAACAGAATGTCGTCGTTGAAATGGGCGAACTCCGGCGCGAAGCTCCCCAGCTTGTCGCGTCCCGCGGTTTGTACGATTTTCGTCATAATGCCTCCGATTTCAATCTTTTCGCTCAATTATAAATGAATTTCGGCCGTTTCGCGGATGACGCGGTCAATGCATACATCCGTCGGGCCGATGGGGACGTCTTCGCGAATCAGGGCGCCGAAGCAGAGGCAGACGGACGCGATCCGCGGATGGGCGCCGAGGAAGACGTCATAATATCCCCCGCCGTGCCCGAGGCGCCGTCCGTCCGCGCTGACGCAGACGCAGGGAACGACAGCGAGGTCGATGGATTCCGCCGGGATGACGGGCGCGGACGCGGGCGGTTCGAGAATGCCGAAGCGGCCGGGGACGAGCTCCGCGCGGGAGGTGAAGCGGACGGCTTCCATCCGCGGGGGCTCATATGTCCGCGGGACGCAGACGATCTTCCCCATGGCAAGGGCGCGGTCAATGATTGCCGCGGTGTCGGGCTCGTTCGGCGTGGAGAGGTAGACGAAGACCGTCTCCGCGGCTGTGAACGCGGGGTCGTTGACGAGCCGATCCGCAATGGACGCGGACGCCGCGGCTTTGTACGCGGGCGTCAATCCGCGAACGGCCTCCCGACATTCCCGGCGCAGTTCGGATTTGCCCGCCGTCATTTCGGGAGCGATTTCATTGTCGGCTCGAATCATCAGTCGGACTCCTTTCGGTGGGTTAAATTCAATGGTAATGGGGTTT
>CAVIKW010000191.1:0-3020 GCA_963643375.1 Flexilinea sp.
CCGCCCAGCACCGCGCATACCGCGAGCGTCCACATGATGATCGTGTTCATAAAAAAGTCTCCGTTGTGTAACAGTCGTGCGCAAGCACCTCAGTCGAAAGTGGGCCTGCCTTTGCATTTTGGGCGAATGCACCTCATCCACCGCAAGCGGTCCCCCTTCCCCTCATAGGGGAAGGTTTTAGCGCGGTGGAAAGTGGGCTTGACTTGGGCTTTTGGACAAATGCACCTCATCCACTGCAGAAGCGCCCGATAGGGGATGATAACTTCCCTTATCGGGCGCCGTTCTATTGCCTATTGACTGCTGACTATTGCCTTACTTGACCGCTTCGGCGACGACGTTGCCGTAGCCGAGGAGGTCTTTGGTGAGCTGTTCCGTGCGGCCTTCGGCGTAGACGCGGAGGACGGGCTCGGTGCCGGACGGGCGGATGAGAAGCCAGCTGTCGTCGTCCATGATGTATTTCACCCCGTCGATGGTGCTGATCTCAGCCACGCCGACGCCGCCGATTTCCTTCGGAGCGTTGTCGGTGAGGTACTTGATCATTTCCTTCTTGGCGACCGGGCGGGCAAGGCGCTGGTCGGTGCGGTCGTAATAGGCCGGGCCGAATTCCTTCAGCAGGTCGTTAACCATTTCGGACAGCGGCTTGTTCGCGTAGGCAATCATTTCCGCCATGAGCAGACCCATGATGATGCCGTCGCCTTCGGGGATGTGTCCCTTGAAGGAGATACCGCCGGATTCCTCACCGCCGATGAGAACGTCGCGTTCCATCATGTGATCGGAGATGTGATTGAAGCCGACCGGGGTCTCGAAGACCGGCAGCCCGTATTTCTTGCCGATGCGGTCGATCATGCGGGTGGTGGAGACGGTGCGGACGAGGGCGCCGTCAAGGCCGCGCACTTCATGCAGGTACTTCGCGGAGAGGGCCATGATCTTGTGCGGGTCCACGAAGACGCCGCGGTCATCCATGGCGCCGGTGCGGTCGGCGTCGCCATCCGTGGAGAGGCCGAAGAAGCCCTGTCCCGCGCCGATGGCGGCAGCGCTCGCGCCGAGGAAGCGCGCGATCGGTTCCGGATGAATGCCGCCGAAGCCCGGGTTGACTTCATTGCGGATCTCGTTGACTTCCGCGCCGGTGCCCGCGAGCAGGTAGTTGATGATGCCGCGGCCGGAGCCGTACATGGAGTCGACGACGATGCGCATGCGCGCGGAGTGCGCGGCGATGATATCGAAATTGATGAGTTTGTGGATGTGTTCACCGTAGGCGGTGAGCGGGTTGAAGGTCTCGATGAGGCCCTGCTGCTTCGCTTCGGCGAAGCTCATCATCTTCGGCTTGATGCCCTTTTCCTCGTTGGCGTGGAGGCAGGCTTCAACGATGTCGCACTGTTCCGGCAGCGCGGCGCCGCCGTACGCGGCCTTGACCTTGATACCGTTGTAACGCGGGGCGTTGTGGGAGGCGGTGATCATCACGCCGGCAACAGCGCCGAGGTTCTTGACCGCGAAGCTGACGATCGGGGTCGGCGAATAGGTCTGCGAATACATGATGTGGTAGCCGTTCGCGGCAAGGATGCGGGAGACTTCCTGCGCGTAGACGTTGGACATGAAGCGGGTGTCGTAGCCGACAACGACCAGATCCTTATGCGGGATGGAGTCGACTTTGGAGAGCTTCTCCCATTCATCGGTCGCGATCGCGTCCGCGATAGCCTGAGAAACAGCCTGAACATTTTCAAAGGTGAACGTGTCGGAAATGACCGCCCGCCACCCATCGGTGCCGAAAGAAATTGCCATAAATATCTCCTAACCTGAAAGTAAAACCCATATGCGAGATATGTTGAACCCATTATACAGCTAATTCCGTACGCGGTGAAAAAATATTCCCGTGATTTATGTATATCGGCGCGGATTGGTGCGGTTTTTGCACTGTATTTGATTGAATATAAGCTGCTGATAACAGAAAGAGAGTATGCCATGAAAATCAAAACCCTCCTGCTGACATTGTCCGTCCTGCTCGCGCTGTGCTGCGCGATGACGACTGCCGTTTCCGCCGAAGACCTGTTCTTCTCCGATAATCCCTTCGCCGAAGCCGAGGAGGAATCAACCGTGACTCCGACCCCGACGCCTACGCCTACTCCGACCCCGGTCGCGGTGATCTATAATTTCTTCCGCCTGGATGACAGCTATATGCCCGGATACGGACCGCAGCCGCAGCCCCGTCCGCAGGGACGCCCGATTTATCTGCCCGCGACCGGCATTACCGGTAAAGTCGGGCCGAAACCCGCGTCCGTGAATTACGAGAGCACGCATTACAGCATCGAGCTCCCGTCCATCAACGCCGCCGCGGACCTGATGATCGTCCCGAAGATCGACGGTGAATATCCCGTCACCTGGCTCGGCGCGAATGCCGGCCTCCTCGAAGGCTCCGCGCTCCCCGGTGAAGGCGGCCAGACCTGGATCGTCGGTCACAACCACATCGACAACAACGAATACGGCCCGTTCATGGACCTCGGCGGTCTTGAGAGCGGCGACCGCATCTTCGTGATGGATCACACCGACGGAAGCCAGATGACGTACGTGATTTACGAAAATATCAAAGTCGCCGCGGACGACCTCGACTCCGTCTATTCCGCCGCGGACCGCTACCCGAACACCATGACGTTGATCACCTGCGAAGACGAAAGCTCCGATGGGGGGTATACAAATCGGAGAATAGTGTGCGCGAGGCCGATTTAAGGGATTAGAGACCGGAGACCAGAGACCGGGTAAGAGACCAGAGACCAGAGACCAGATAACATTATCCGGCAACCATTGATAAAGGGGAAAGTATTGAACGGTGGTTTATAACCGTACTTACTTTCCCCTTTGTAAATAACGCAGAAGTATGTTATCTGGTCTCTGGTCTCTGGTCTCTTTTTCCGCCTTTGGCGGAATGGCATATAAATTGCACAATTGGTTAATGAATTCGTGAATTACTAATGAAAGCGAGCGTGTAATGAATATGAAAACTATTCTTCGGACTTTAATGGTCCTGT
>CAVIKW010000192.1:0-2999 GCA_963643375.1 Flexilinea sp.
CTCCTCACTTTCTTTTTTGGTATACTATACTCATGAAAAACTCCCTCCATAAAGCTCCCTTCTCAACCCCCTCACGCCGGTTTTCGGCGGTATTGTTTTTCTCCGCCTGTGTATTGATCGGCACCGCGGTGCTGCGGACGGGGTATTTGCGGTTCCGCACGACGGGGGTATTTTATTGGAAAGTCTTTTATCAACGGGGGACGCCGCTCGTTGTGGCCGGCTGCCTTGTGTGCATTGCACTCGCCGCGTTCATTCTGCGATGTAAGGGAACGCGGCCGGCCAAGAGGAAGGTGATCACAACCCTGATCCTCTGTCTGATCGGGATCGCGGCCGGCACCTTCATCGCGAAGTCGCGGCTCGGATTGGAGAAGGAGAACGCGTTCTACGGCAAGCCGACCGTCCCGCTGCTCGAATGGCATCTGGCGGCCGCCTTTGTCCTCATGCTCATCCGCTTTTCAATTGTCAACCTCCGCGGGATCTCGGCCGAGAAATTCGAGAAGTTCCTGCCGCTGATCATTTGGGCAGCGGCGGTGGTGATCTGGACGGCAATCCCGAACCAACACGGCTTCTTCTCCCCCGAAGGGCGGGCGCCGAACTACGAAACCTATCCCTTCTCGGACGGCTCCTTCTACGGACATTACGCCCGGGCGGCCGCCGCGGGGATGGGACTGAAGGGTGACGACATCCCGCCGCGCCCGCTTTACATCGCGTTCCTGACCTTCCTGCACCTGCTCTCGGACAATCAATACGACCGCATTATCTTCCTGCAGACGCTCGTCCTCGGACTGCTGCCGGTGTTCGTGTATCTGTGCGGAAAAGAACTCCATTCAACGGAAGCGGGACTCGGCGCCGCGGCGTTCGTTATCCTGCGGGAGACCCACGCCATCCTCGCCGCGCCGTTCGGACACAACGTCTCGACGACGAAATACTTTTTCTCCGACCTGCCGACCGCCATGGTCTGCGCGGCGTATGTGTGGATGCTGATCCGCTGGACGAAGACGTCCTCCGCGAAATGCGCCTTCGCCGCGGGATGCGCGCTGGGGGCGATGACCCTCATCCGCACGCAGAGCCTGTGCCTGATCGTCGGCATGCTCTTCCCGGTCATCTCCTCCCTCAAGAAGAACGCCCGCCGTACACTGAAGCCGGCGCTGCTCGCGCTCGCGGCGCTCGTTCTCTGCGTCCTGCCCTGGCTGATCCGTTCGTATTCCATCACGGGACAGTTCGTCTTCGACCATCCGATGACCCAGACCGCGGAAATGGCCCGCAGCTACAATTTTGACGGCGAGGACCTTTCGCAGCTGCCCGGGGAGAATGACGGCGAATATTCCAACCGAATGGCGGCGTTCATCACCAAATCCCTGCGCGAACACTTCGGCGAAGTCGCTCACTTCGTCGCGGCGCATTTCATTAACAGTGAGATTTGCGGCTTCCGCCTCTTCCCGCTGCGGGATTCCCTCACCGATTTCAACGAGCTGCTGAAGTCCACGGAACCCTTCTGGGAGACCCTCGACAACGGCAATTTGACGCTCTATAACCTGATCTTCCTCGGGCTGATCTACCTCGTTTGGGCGTGGGGGATTGCCGGCTGCCGCGAACGATCCGGCGCGGCGGGACTGATTCCCCTGACCGTGATCACCGTCTTCAACTTCTCCACCGCCTGCGGACGCTACTCCGCGGGCCGCTACCTCATCCCCACCGATTGGGTGATGATGCTTTACTTCGCCGCGGGCATGGCGGACGCCCTCTATACCCTGTGGGCACGCGTCGGCGGAACCCTTCCCGAAGCGGAAACGGAGCGCGGATTCATCCCGTCATACCCGCTCACCGCGGCCGCCATTCTCCTGATCGCGGCCGTCATCCCCGCCGCGGATAAGCTCATTCCTCAGACCTTCTTCCCGGAGGACGCGGAGGCCGTCAAGGCCAAGACCGGCGTTCTCGTCGGAGAATGCCCGGCGGAGGATCAAATGTACATCAACGCCCTCGCCGTCTATCCCCGCTATTACGCCGCGGGGGAGGGCGAACCCGAGAGCGCGAAACAGGGCTACGGCGCCGTCGATTACGGCCGCCTCGTCTTCATCACCCTCGCCCCGAATTCCTTCGGCACGATTGAGCTGCGGACCGATACGGCGGTCGAATACCTGCCGGACGGCGCGGAGGTCTGGTTCAACGCCTGCCAATCCGGCGCCACTTCCCTCGCGGAAACGCTCATCGTCGAGAAGGACGGTGAGGAGATTGTTTATAAAGCCGATCCGAAGTAAAGGAGTACCATGATCACCATCAAGACACTCGGAACCAACGGCTGGTTCGATACCGAATTCGGGCGCACGATGTGCACCCTGATCAAGACGGATGATTATTCCGTCGTCCTGGACGCGGGCTCCGGCTTCCCGAAGATTCGGACGGAAGTCGACTTCACGAAGCCGGTGTATCTGCTGCTGTCGCACCTGCACCTGGATCACATCTCCGGCCTGCATACGCTTGAGATGATGCCCTTCTCCGTCCCGCTGAAGATCATCGTCCCCGCCGGGCAGAAGGAGGCCTTCAAAGCCATCGGCCGGCCGCCCTACTCCGCGAACTGGCTCACCGGATACGCGAGCGGCGGGGAGCTCTACGGCACGGATGAGATTGCCGCGGCGGGGCTGCCGTTCAAGCTGAGCGCGCTGGAGCTCTGCCACCCCGTCCCGACCTGCGGCTACCGCCTGGAGATTGAGGGAAAGACGATCGCCTACCTGTGCGACACCGGTTACTGCGCCAACGCCGTCTGCCTTGCCAAGAACGCCGACTTCGTCATTGCCGAATGCGGCGCCCTGCCGGGGAAAGCCGTCGAGCGCGGTCCGCACATGGACCCGTCGTTCTGCGCCCGCGTGGCGGCTGAATCTCATTGCGCCCGGATGCTGCTGACCCACTTCAGCGCCCTGCTCTATCCCGCCCTCGAGGACCGCTTCAACGCGGTGGAACCGATCCGCGAGAACAATGCGCAGATCATAGCGGGAGTGGAT
>CAVIKW010000193.1:0-2985 GCA_963643375.1 Flexilinea sp.
CATCCACCGCTATCGCGGTCCCCCTTCCCCTCGAGGGGAAGGCTTAAGCGCGGTCAAAAGTAAGCGGATGTTCGATTGTCGAACGCTCGCCGATTAATGTTATCCGGTCTCTGGTCTCTTCTTTTCACTCTCCACTCTCCACTCTGTCTTTTATCCTCACTGTAAACGTCGTCTGTTCGTTGGGGATGCTGGCGGCGGATATGGTGCCGCCGAGGGAGGTGGTCAGGGCTTGGGCAATGGCAAGGCCGAGGCCGAGGCCGGAGCGGGAGCTTTGCCCTTTCTTGAAGCGGTCGAAGATCGTCGGCAGGTCCTCCGCGGCGATGCCTTCACCGTAATTGATGACGCGGATCTCGCAGCCGGCGTCACGGCTGTCGGCTTCGAGAATGACTTCGCGGTCGGAGTGCTTGCAGGCGTTGTCGAGCAGAATGATGAGCAGCTGCTTGAGTTTGGTGCGGTCGGTGGTCAGCTCAATCTCCTCCGGGACGGTGAAGTCGAACGTCCGCTCCGGGTAGACAACGGCCATCTGACGGCGGCATTCTTCCGTCAGGTCCCGCAGGGGGAAGAGCTCGGGCGTCAGGTTCCCGTCGGCAATGTCCGCGCGGGCGAGGTCGAGAAGTTCATTGACCAGCTTCATCAACCGGGTGGTCTCATCCGACATGTCCTGAAGGATCTCGGCGCGGTCCTCCTCCGCCGCGACCTTGCCGGAGCGCAGCAGGGAGAGGTTGCCGTTGATGGTTGTCAACGGCGTCCGCAGTTCATGCGAGACGTCGGCCACGAAATTCCGCTGCTGCTGGAGGGAGTCCTTCAGCTTGGTGTACGACTCCTGGATGTTCTCGAGCATCTCATTGAACGACCGCGCCAGTTTGCCGATCTCGTCTTCCGGCCCGGAGTAAATCACCCGCTTCGAGAAGTCCTGTTCCTCGCGGATGCTGTCCGCGGTCTCGGTCATGCGCTGAACGCGGGATAAGGTGATGCCGAGCACGAACCAGACAACGAGGGTGCTGAGGATGATTTCGGTGAGGCTGATCCAAATCAGCGTGCTGGAAAGGCTGTTGAGATACGACCGAATGGAACGGAGCGGCTTCGCCACCTGTACGTAGCAGATGACTTTGTCGAAAAGCTTCACCGGGCGCATCAGGGCCAGGAAGGGATAGTCGTTGACCTCGACCTCCTTCCAGACGGTTTCCTGTCCTTCCTCGGAACTGAGGTCAATGCCGAGGTCGAGGGCCTGACTGTTACGCTGGATCGGGCTGAAGAGCAGGTTGCCGTCGGTATCCAGAATGTTGATAATTTCAAAGAGAATGTCCGGGCGTCCGTCCGAGATCTTCTCGAGCCGCTTCTCATCCGGCTCGGTGACGGATTCCAAGAGCCGGCGGATGGCTTCGTCGAAGTGCGAATCCGAGAAGTCGAGGGCGCTTGACGAGTCCGATTCGGGGCTCAGGAATGCCAGCACCGCGTCGGAGGTCTGCATCGCGTCGCTGCGGATGGAGGTGTACATGCTCGTCTCCTGCTGCTTGTAAACAACCAGCGAGATCAGCGAAAGGGACAGCGTCAGCAGCGCCGAAATCAGGATCGTCAGTTTGACCCGGAGCGACATAAATCAATCCTCTCTCAATACATATCCGAGGCCGCGGACGGTCTGGATGAGGCGTTTGCGGCCGTCCAACTCCGTTTTGCGGCGAAGGTAGCCGATGTAGACTTCCATCACGTTTTCCTCGCCGAAGGCTTCATATCCCCAAATGCGCTGCAGGATTTGGCTGCGCTCGAGGATCTGCTTCGGATGCAGCATGAAGAGGTTCAGCAGCTCGAACTCCGTCGGCGTCAGCGAAATGCGCTGATCGTCCACGAAGGCTTCGCGGGTGGCGGGGATGATGCGCAGGTAGGAGAAAGTCAATTCCTTCTCGATGGATTTCGGATTGGCGCGGCGCAGCAGCGTATTGATGCGGGCGACAAGCTCCGCCGGCGCGAAGGGCTTCACCAGATAATCGTCGGCCCCGCTCTCAAGTCCCTGTACGCGGAACTCAACGGCGTCGCGGGCGGTCAGCATCATGATCGGGATGCCGCTGTCGACTTCGCGGAGGGTCTCCACGACGGAGATACCGTCCATTTTCGGCATCATCCAGTCGAGCACGGCCAAATCCGGCTGTTCGGTGTGGATTTTATCCAAAGCTTCCTCGCCGTTCTGCGCGGTCACGACGTCAAAGCCTTCATATACAAGGGTACGGCGGAGCATCTTCAAAAGGTTGATGTCGTCGTCAGCGATTAATATCTTTGCCATAATCTTACCTCTGTATTCATGATAGCAGGATTTCCTTAATTAAGAATAAGAAAAAGGAGAGAGACCAGAGACCGGAGACCGGATAACATAATTCAGAGGCTTGTTTCCATATTGAGCGTGCTTGTAAAACAGAGACCGGAGACCGGATAACGTCATTGGAGCGGGTCTGCGAATATCAATTCCGCTATTATCGAAAGGAAAGATTGATTTAGCAAATCGAGCACGCTATGTTATCTGGTCTCCGGTCTCTGGTCTCTCTGCTGGTCTCTCTTTTTCCATTTTTGCACCAATTTCCTTCACTTTCCGGAATTTGGTATATAATTGAACTGTTGTACGGGGAGGTGCCGGAGTGGCTGAACGGGACCGCCTGCTAAGTGGTTATTGGGGTATAACCCAATCGGGGGTTCGAATCCCCCCCTCTCCGCTGAAGACCGCGTTTGATACGCGGTCTTTTTGTATGCCGGCGCGAACGCTTCGCGAAGGGGAGCGGGTCTGCGGGTCACCTCATCCACCGCGGAGCGGTCCCCCTTCCCCTCAAGGGGAAGGCTTAAACGCGCTCGATAAAGGGAGTTTGATTTCGACTGTCGGGCGCGAACTCAAAAGTCTCACGGCAACGCTTCGATCGCCGCAATTATCGAAGACCCGATCCCCACGCGAAGCGGCGTTAAGGCCTTCCCCTCGTAGGGGAAGGGGGACCGCTTGCGGTG
>CAVIKW010000194.1:0-2985 GCA_963643375.1 Flexilinea sp.
CATTTTCACCTCATCCACCGCGAAGCGGTCCCCCTTCCCCTCGAGGGGAAGGACATAACGCGCTCGATATTTGAAGTATCCCTTCGAATGTCGGGCGTTTTTTTTATTTAACTTAACTCCTCACTCTTATCTTATAAGCGTCAACCGATTATGCAGATTCTCAATAACGACTTCCCCTTCCGTTCGGCAGCGCTCTCCGTCAAGCGACCATTCAATCGGATTCGCCGATTCGACGGTGATCTCGCTGCCGGAGAGGAAGGTGATGCCGTCAGCGTTGAAATTGCCCGAGGCTAAGCTGAAGAGGATATTCGTCAAGGCACCCGCGGAGCCGGGCTGCCGGATGAGCAGGACTTCGAATTTTCCGTCATTCATGGAGACGATCCGCTCCGGCAGCGTCAGCAGTCCCGCCACGGAGGTGGAGTTGCTCACCGCGCCGAAGAGGTAATCGTCCTCGTAGACCTTTCCGTCGACGGTGAAACGGATGTGCTTCGGGGAGATTTTCGTCAATTCGCGCATGCCGTCGAAGATATAAGCGGAGTAGCCGATGGCGTTTTTGAGCTGTTGGGAGGTGGTGTAGGTCAGGTTCGTGAAGGCGCCGAACGCCGCGACGTAGGTGAAGCACCGTCCGCCGATCCGTCCGAGGTCGACCGGTTCATAGATGTCGCCGAGGATGGCGCGGCAGGCGGCTTGGAGGTTGGTGTTGAGGTGATGCGTCATGGCGAAGTCGTTTGTCGATCCCGCCGGGATGTACCCGAACGGCAGCGTACATTCCGCCCGAACCATGCCGGAGACGACCTCGTTGAGCGTACCGTCCCCGCCGATTGCGCACACCCGGTCATAACGGCAGCCGGGTCCCGTCATCGCGGCGGCATAATATTCGCCGTCCCCTTTGCCGCCCGTGACGAATACGCTCACTTCGTACCCGCCCTCGTTGAAAGCGCGGACCGCGTCGGCAAGGTAAGTCACCGACGTCTTCGCCCCGGCCACGGGATTCACAATCAGCAGCATGTTTCTCATCTTCGCCTCCCTTTTTGATTCCATTATAGCAGGAACGCGCGGCGGTTTTCGTCTGTTATAATCGGAAAAGGAGGATCGGTTATGAGCGAATACATCATGGATTTACGAAAAATCGTCGGACATCGTCCGCTCCTGCAGGCGGGCGCGTCCGTGCTTGTGGAAGATGAACACGGCCGTCTCTTGCTCGAACAGCGTGCGGATGACGGCAAATGGTGCTACCCCGGCGGTTCGGTGGAGCTCTACGAGAACACCGAAGAGGCCGCCCGGCGGGAACTCTTCGAGGAAACCGGCATCACGGCCAAGAGCCTCTCCCTCTTCGGCGTGTACTCCGGTCCCGAAATGACGCACGTCTACCCCAACGGCGACGAGACTTCCAACATCGACATCGTCTACATCACCAAAGAATTCACCGGCGAGCTCCGTCCCCAGCCCTCAGAAGTCCTCGCTCTGGCATTCTTCTCCCCGGACGAGTTTCCGAACAACATCCTCGAGACGCATTATCCGTGCTTGAATAAATGGCGGGAAAGTAAAGGTTATTTGGGATTGGAATGGCAGTGATGATGGAGAGACCAGAGACCAGAGACCGGGAATCAAGAGACCAGAGACCAGAGACCGGATAACGTTAATCGGCGCAAATTTCCAAACCCAAAAGCCAATAAATTACAGCAGCGCCGGGCAATTGAAGATTCGCTCCAATTATGTTATCCGGTCTCCGGTCTCTGGTCTCTTGAATCCGGTCTCTCTGCGATTTTTTCGTATTCGAAAAAATCGCAGTCTCTGATATAATGTATCAAAAGTTTCGATAACGGGGGCATATATGGAACTACGCAATTTAAAGACCTTCCTGCAGATTGTCGAGTCGGGGAGCTTCACGAAGGCGGCCGAGGCGCTGGGGTATACGCAGTCGACGATCTCTTCACAGGTGAAGCAGCTGGAGACCGAACTCGACTGCCACCTCTTCGACCGCATCAACCGCACCGTCAAACTGACCGATAAGGGCGAAATGCTGCTCCGTCACGCGCTGCAGATCGGGCACGACCTGGACAAGATGGAGGAGGACTTCAACGCGGTGGAGGGCGTCTCCGGCCAAGTGCGCATCGTCAGCCCGGATTCGATCTGCGAGATGATGATGCACGCGCATTACGCCGAGTTCTACCGCCTCTATCCCCACGTCAGCCTGTTCTTCTCAACCGCCAACACCGAGACGATGCTCTCGATCCTCGAACGGAACGAGGCGGATGTGATCTTCACGCTGGATAACCATGTCTATCGGGAGAATTTCATCACTGCCAAGGAAGCCCCGGTGCCGGTGCATTTCGTCACCCGCGCGGATTCCCCGCTGGCGAACGCGAAGGACCTCGAGATCAAAGACATCCTCGACAAACCGTTCCTCATGACCGAGCACGGCATGTCCTACCGCAAGGTCCTGGACGACAAGCTGGCCGAGGAGAATCTCCAAATCCGCCCCGTGCTTGAAACCGGCCGCACCGACCTGATCATCTCCTGCCTGGAGTCCGGCGATGGTATCAGCTTCCTGCCGGAATTCGTGACGAAGAAAGCGATTGAAGAAGGCCGGCTGGTCTATCTCGACGTCGCGGGTTACAATCTGACAATCTGGAAACAGCTCCTCTACCACCGCGACAAATGGCTCTCGAAGGCCTTGCTGTCGTTCATTGAGTTCGTGATGGAATACGAGTTTCGGTGGTGAAGTACGAGAGTGGAGGGTGGAGACCTGAGACCGGAGACCAGAGACCGGATAACATTAATCGGTGCAAATTTCCAAACCCGAATAGCCTCTAATTTGAGGTAATGACGGATATTTAAAAGCTTGCCCCAATTATGTTATCCGGTTTCCGGGTTCTTTCTTCTCCTCACTCATCACTCCTTACTCTTATAATCGATTATAATAATTTCCATGACAAAAAACGCGAACGACGAATCAGCCATCAGCCTGCGCGGGGTGACCAA
>CAVIKW010000195.1:0-2942 GCA_963643375.1 Flexilinea sp.
GGATGATCGAGAACCTGAACGTCTTCGACTTCGCCCTTTCCGAGGAAGATATGGCGAAAATCGCCGCCCTGGACACAAAGACGAGCGCGTTTTTCTCCCATTACGATCCCGCGATGGTGGAATGGTTCGCCAAAATGGTTGAAGAGCGGAAAACGCAGCACGACTGCAGCAAAGATAAGAAGAATTGGTAAAATCCACCCGGGGCGGGGCCTTCGATTTTCGGGGCCCCGCCTTTGTTTTAACGCTTCGCGACAGTGGATGTGTCTGCAGGTCACCTCATCCACCACTAACGCTTAAGCGCGGTCCAAGGTGGGCGAAACTTTGATCGTCCGGTTTCTCGGCAACGTTTCGCTCGCCGCAATGCGGAAAGGCGCAATCCCCACGCGAAGCGGCTATTACCTTCCCCTATGAGGGGAAGGGGGACCGCTTGCGGTGGATGAGGTCTGCGATAGCAATGGGCGCCAATATTACCACGTCCGAATTTGTTAAGGAAGCCCGGAATTCAGCCAAATTGCACCTAAAACGGCGCCTTTACATTTTCCGAACTGTCAAAGACAGCCGCGCCAACTCCTAACTCCTCACTCCTCACTGTTAAAACAAAAAAGAGCGCGGATTGCGCCGCGCTCTTTTTTGTTTTAACTTAGATACCCAGGAAGCCCTTGGTCAGAGCAAGCAGGATACCGCCGGCGATAACAGAACCGAGCTGGCCGGAAGTGTTCGCGCCCATGGCGTGCATAAGAATGAAGTTGTCCGGATCGTCTTCGAGGGCGATCTGAGCGGCGATACGGCCGGCCATCGGGAAGGCGGAGATACCGCAGGCACCGATGAGCGGGTTGATCTTACCGCCGGTGATGATCTTCATCAGCTGACCGAACAGGACACCGGCAACGGTATCGAGGCAGAAGGCCAGCAGACCGAGAGCCATAATGAAGAGGACGCCCCAGTTCAGGAAGGCTTCGCCGGTCATGGTACCGCCGACAGCCAGGCCGAGGAACAGCGTGGAGACGTTGATGATTTCATTCTGGGCAGCCTTGTCGAGGCGGTCAACAACACCGGATTCCTTCATCAGGTTACCGAGCATCAGCGCAGCAATCAACGGCGCGGCGTCCGGGGAGATGATGGAGATGATGATCGTGACAAGCATCGGGAAGACGATGACAGCGGCGTTGGAAACTTCGCGCGGAGCGTATTCCATGCGGATCATGCGGTCCTTCTTCGAGGTCAGCGCCTTCATGATCGGAGGCTGGATGATCGGAATCAGGGACATGTAAGTGTACGCGGCAACGGAGATCGGGCCAAGCAGCTGCGGGGCGATCTGGGAAGCAACGTAAATCGCGGTCGGGCCGTCAATGGCGCCGATGGTACCGATGGAAGCGGCTTCAGCCAGACCCCAGGAGAGGTTCGGGAAAACCTTCGCCAGGATCGCGGCGAGGATCAGGGTACCGTAGATACCGAACTGACCGGCAGCGCCGAGGATGACCATCTTCGGCATGGCAAGCAGCGGGCGGAAGTCAATCATCGCGCCGACGCCGATGAAGATCAGGAGCGGGAAGAGCTCAGTGGCAATACCCGCGTCGTAGAGGACCTTCATGAAACCGACTTCGGAGGACATACCGAGGTTGGCAAGCACGCAGCCGAAACCGATCGGCAGAAGCAGAGTCGGTTCATATTCCTTGATAATGGCCAGGGCGATCAGCACCAGACCAATAACAAGCATCACAAGCTCTTTCCAGGAGAGCAGGTAAAAGGAGCTGATAACGTCAGTGAGACTCATCTGTCACTCCTTTAGCCGGCGTAGGAAAGAAGAACCTGTCCGTGAGTAACAGTGTCGCCCTTGCTAACGTTTACGGTGGCAATCTTACCGTCGTGCAGCGCGACGATATTATTCTTCATCTTCATGGCTTCGAGAATGAAGAGGACATCACCCTTCTTGACGGACTGACCGGGCTGAACATTGACGGCCTGGATGGTACCCGGGATCGGGGCCTTGACGGTTTCGGCACCGGCAGCGGCGGCAGCGGCAGGAGCAGCGGCGGCCTTGACACCGGCGGCGGAAACGGAGAATTCGGTACCATCAATCGTGATGATCATCGGATCCGCTTTCGGATCAGCGATTTCAGCGGAAAAAGTCTTTCCGGCAACAGTTAATGAAAGATTCATTTTATCTCCTAAAATAATTTGTTTGAATAAAGCGCCGGCGAGGATTATTTCTTCGCGATGGCATAAGCGGCGGCAGCGGCAGCGGCCTTCAGCTTCAGCTCTTCATCAGCGTCAGCGGTTTCAACAGCGGCGGGAGCTTCTTCAGCTTCTTCGGCCTCGGCTTCCTCTTCCTTCTTACCGCCTTTGACGAAGCGGACAAGGAGTTCCATAACGCCCCACAGAATGAAGAGGGACGCGAACAGGATCAGCATGCCGATGAGCGTGATGAGCAGAGAGTTGCTGATGATGTGGGTGTTGTCGATAATATAGGAAGCGGTCGCGGCGGTAACAGCATCACCGACAGCAGTTTCAACGGCTTCGGCGACGGCGCCTTCGACAGCAGCTTCGGCAACAACAGCCTCTACAAGCTCTTCAGCAGCCTGAAATAAGAAATGAACCATGTAACCATCCTTTCTGACTGACAACAGTCAGCTGATTATACCCGCGTCTGAATTTACAATCCCGGGCCGACACGGAGCACCTCGAGACTGTTTTATATATTAGATCGAGGATCCAAAATCCCCATTAATACAAGTTTACCACCTTTACCGCGATTTGACGGTTTTTCGGGGTGGGGAGTTACAGAGAGAGTGGAGTGTGGAGAGTGGAGAGTGGAGTTATTGAAAGAGCACGGCGGGAAACCCGCCGTGCTCTTCAATTTTGTTTGACGCTTCGCGAAGGGGAGCGAGTCTGCAGGTCACCTCATCCACCGCGGAGCGGTCCCCCTTCCCCTCGAGGGGAAG
>CAVIKW010000196.1:0-2030 GCA_963643375.1 Flexilinea sp.
AGGGGAAGGGGGACCACGTTAGTGGTGGATGAGGTGACCTGCAGACACCTTCACTGTCGCGGAGCGTTTAAATAAAGCGCCCGATAATTGAAATCACGCTTCAATTATCGGGCGCCTCTATTGACTATTGACTATTGACTACTGACTTTCCTTTTCACTTCCTCGCTCACCCTGAAGCTCTCGATCGCTTTGCGAATTGTCATCCGTCGGGTGACCGGATCGAGCTTGTCGAGAATTGCCAACGCCGCATCCGGCTGTTTCGCGAGGGCGGTGGCGAAGTACCACGCGGCACCCATTTGGACGTAGTAGTCGCCGCTGCGGATCGCGGCTGCCTTTTCAAGCATCTCCGGGGTGAAGACATCGTCCTCGAGGTAGAAGTTCATCAACACGCCGAGGCCGTAGCGGATCGTGTACGGACGGTCGGACGTCAGCCATGAATAAGCCTTGTCCAGCAGTCCCGGCGGACAGCTTCGGAAGCACTTCGGGACGATGCAGTCGCACACCGCCCAATTGTCGACGTAGGGGAGGAATTCCTCGACGGCGCGGATGCATTCGTCGGGGTCGGATATGGACGAGATCAGCACGCCGTGGAGGATGTTCTCCTCGTAATATCGGTGGGGAAGCTCCGCCATGAACGCGGCGGCCTCGCCGGTGCCGCGAATTCGTTTCGCCAGCGCGCGGATCCCCGGCATGCGGACGCCGATCATCGTCTCCGGGTCCAGGGTGGGGACGAGGTGACTTTGGAAGGCGTGATATTTCTCATCCCGCAGGGCGAGAAGGGATTCGCGGATGCCGTTCATTCGGCGCTGTATTCGGTGACGGGGTCGTAGGCGGAGAGTTCTCCGCTGAGGAGTTGGGCGTAGATGTCTGCCAGGTAGTCCGACTTGCCGACGGAGAAGTCCTCGGACAGGCTGCCGGGGGTGATGGCAAGCTCCGCGCCGAGGGAGCCGGACTTCGTCCCGGCTTCGGATTGCGATACGATCTCGAGAATGGCCGCGGCGAAGTCTAAATTGACGGAGGCGAGCCAATTGTTTTCCATGCCGGCGGGCATCGCGCCGTTCCCGATCATGAGAACGTTGGACGCGACGAGCTTCTGCAGCAGGGTCTCGGAGACGGATTCCTCGGCGAGGAAGGCGGTGTAAACGAAGCTCTTCTGCGCCTCATCAATCTGCGCCGCCCAGGTGTCGGGGGACGACGCGGAGGGCTGGGCGTAGACGAGGGGGAAGTTCACGTACGGCGAAAGGAGCCCGCGGCAGTCTCCGCAGACGTACTGCCCGCCGTTGACGAAGGCCTCTTCCGCGCGGGTGCCCCAGGCGGAGGAGTCATTCGGGAGCAAACCGACGCCGCGGTGGTCATACGCGTTGAGCTCAAGGGCCGCGCCGGCGATGAAGGGCAGATAGGCTTCGTCGAAGAGAATCGTCCAAACGGAGTCGGCCTCCGCGATCTCGGACGAGGTCACGATGATCTGCGTGTCGGGGAACTGCTCCACGAGGGAGACGAGGTCGCCGGGGACATTCGCGAAGACCGCGAAATCCGCGTCGGCGGGGAGCTCCGCGGAGGATGAGACGGCCGTGCAGTCGTAGCCTTCGGCTTGGAGGGAAGCGATTGCCTGCGCCAGATACGCGTTCGCCGACGGGGCGGCGTCGGAGTTGACGATGACGATTTTCTCCGCCGCGGGGACAGGCGTCGCGGTCGGTTCGGGGACGGCCTCGGTTTCGACAGGAACCTCGGCCGGAATTTCGACGGTCGGTGAATCCGGTACATTCTCGACCTTCTGCGGCAGATTGCATGCGGACAGGACGAGGGAGATGATCAGGCACAGGAATAATAAGCTTCTCTTCATGAGGTAAATTGTAACATAGGATGAGAGAGTGGAGGGTGGAGAGTGGAGAGTGGAGTTATTTGAAAGAGACCGGGGACCGGGATCAAGAGACCAGAGACCGGAGACCAGATAACATTAATCGGCGAGCCTTCGACAATTGAACGCCCACTCCCCTTAGACCGCGCTTAAGCCTTCCCCTATTGAGGGG
>CAVIKW010000196.1:2040-2900 GCA_963643375.1 Flexilinea sp.
GGAATAATAAGCTTCTCTTCATGAGGTAAATTGTAACATAGGACGGGAAAAAGAGACCAGAGACCAGAGACCAGATAACGTTAATCTGCGGGTGCTGCAATAGGAAAAGCAATAATTCGTCGGCAGGATGAAATGAATGCTCGATATGGAAGCAGGCTTTCGATTATGTTATCTGGTCTCTGGTCTCTGGTCTCTGCCGCGTAGCGGCTCTGGTCTCCGGTCTCTTATAAAAACAAATCTCCCCCGACCTTATGCCGGGGGAGATTTGTTATTTATGCAGCGGGACTACCGCCAGCGTTTTTCCAAGCGGAGCCAAAATTTTCAGAATCGTATCAAGTTGAGGGCTTGTTATTCCCTTTTCCATTCTTGCGATAACCGGTTGTTTCACTCCGCTGAGTTCTTCAAGTTTCTTTTGGCTCAACCCTTTTTCCTGTCGGGCTTTAATCATTTCGCCGATAAGAGCAACTCTGAGATTACTCTCCGCAATTTCCTCCGGGGTTAAAAGAGAGTCAATATACTCTAAAGCGTCTCCGCCAACAGCACTATTCATATTGTTCACCCCTTTCTTTCAAGTCTTCTAATTCTCGCTTTGCTTTTTCGATTTCCCTCGCGGGAGTCTTTTGCGATTTCTTCATAAACTGGTGCAGCAGCACGTAGCTCCCGTTTACCCAGCCTACAAACAGTATTCTGTCACGAATAGGCCTCAGCTCCCATATTTCACCGTCAAGGTGCTTTATATAAGGTTCTCACGCCTGTGTCCCGAACTCGCTCAAGATTTGGATATAATCTCTTATTTTGTTCAGTTTTATACGGCTGTCCTTATCTTTTTTCTGAGCTAATTCCGATATATATTCGTATAC
>CAVIKW010000197.1:0-2898 GCA_963643375.1 Flexilinea sp.
AAGCCTTCACGGCAGCGTTCAACGTCGATGCCGCGTTCGGCAGCTTCGTGACGGCAGTGCGGGCAGAAGCAGTTCGCCGGGTTGCCCGCGAAGACGTTGTCAATCGGGCTGCGGCGTTCGTTGCACCACATAATGCCGTCGATGTCATAGGAGCGGGCGTAATCTTCGATAATGGAGTACCACCAGGAGCGGTAGCCGGGGTTGTTGATGCAGGGTTCCTGACCGACACGGCCGAACTGATCCACTTCGAGCATCTGCGGCATGTTCGGAATCCAAACATTGTTGGCGGAGCCGTGGCCGGCATACTTGAAGAGCGGTTCCATGACTTCCGGGTAAATCTTCATACCGCGGGCGCGGGCTTCGGGGATGAGCTTCTCGAGAACGTCTTCACCTTGGAGACCGGCATCTTCGTTCTGGAAGTGGGTGACTTTGGTGTTGCGGTAGTACTGCGCGTGTTCCTTGATGTAGGAACCGCCCTTGAGTTCATAATCCGGAGCGGCGACGCCATGATCCGGCCAACCATCAAGTTTCCAACCAATGCTGCGGCCCACCTTCAAACCAAGCCAAGAAAGAGTACCGACAAGCAGCGTGTTGACACCAAATCGGTTCTCGAACATGTCAAGCATCGGGGTGACGCCCTCGTCCATGACATTGAACGGACTGATCTGAATGCCTACAAATTTATCATTATTTTCAGCCATTCCTTTACTCCTTTATTGTTTATTCACGCGGATCGAAATCAGCATTCATCGATCAAACGTGATGGTACACCGTTCCGTTTGTAGAAATCATACATATCAACGCGTTCGCCGGTCAGGGACGCTTCGACGCAAGCCAGGGTCAGACCGAGGGTCTTCAGATGGTCGCGGCCGGAGGTGATCAACGGAGCGCGGCCGTTGAGCGCGGCGGAGAATTCATCAATCAAGCCGTAAGTGTCATCAATGAAGGCTTCGCATTCGGGAAGCTTCACCGGGGTCCACGGTTCAATGTTCGGATCGTATTTGAAGTTGGTGCCGGTCATCGCGAAGGTCGGATCCTTGATGGATTCGTAGATGTCGCCGAACTGATGGCACTGGCGAAGGGTGCCGCCTTCGAAATCGGTACGCCATTCGTATTGCAGACGGTTGCAGCCGGAGGTCCAGGTGCCGATGTAGTTCGCGCGCAGGCCGTTGCGGAAATGCAGCAGCGCGGAGACGCAGCAGTCGTCATCGTAGGTGGACCAAGCCGGGCGCCAGGTGTCCGCGGAGACGCTGATGACATCGCTGCCGTAGCAGTAGCGCATCAGGTCAAGATGATGGACGGACTGTTCGAGCAGCATCGGTTGTTTCATGACGAGCGGATATTTGTTGAGGTCGTGACGGTTGCCGTCGCGGTGGCGGATATAGGTGAAGTGACCGAATCCGGCGGCGCCCAGCGTCTTTTCCTGAATATAGCGTCGGTAGGTCTGCGTGCAGGCGAGGTAGCGGAAGTTCATGCCGGCCATCAGCAGCAGGCCTTCCTTGTCGGCCATTCGCACCATTTCAATGCACTCATCCATGTTCTCGGAAAGGGGCTTTTCGCAGATGATATTGCAATGATGTTCGACGGCGCATTTGACTTCCTCGAAATGAGCTTCCGGCGGAGTGACGAGGACGACGGTGTCGGCCTTCACATTCTCGAAGGCTTCTTCAAGTGTGCGGAAGCAGGGAGTGCTTTCCCCCCATTCTTCGACCTGCTTGCGGGCAAGCTCAACACGGGAACGCACGTAAGCAACAATCTCGGTGTCGGGATGCTTCTTCATCACTTCGGCCCACTGAATACCGCGGACGCCCAAACCGACTTGAATAACTCGCATTGTCATTTGTTTTTCCTTTTCCTTTTATTGTAAGAATTCACTCATTGAAATCGGTCTGCCGGTCTCGGCAGATTTGTAACAAGCCATGCATACAGCCAGACTGTGAAGCCCATCTTCTATTGTAATCCAAGGCTGCCGATTTTCCCGTATAGCGCACGCAAATTCGCGAATTTGCATTTGGAAGGGAGCAAATTCGCTGCGCATGTTGGATGGGGTATGAAGCTGCATTTCAGAGCTTGACTTCCTGTTTCAGCGGTTTTCCTTCGAAGTAATTCTGAATATTCCCGAGGACGGAGCGGACTTCGCGTTCGCGGCCGCCGCCTTTGCCGCCGCCGATATGCGGGGAGAAGGTGACGTTTTCAAGCGTCAGATAGGGATGATCGTACGGGACCGGTTCCTGAACGAAGACGTCAAGCGCGGCGCCGTATATTTTCTTGGTTTTCACCGCTTCGACCAGCGCGGGCTCATCAACAACACCGCCGCGGCAGACATTGATGAAATACGCTGTCTGCTTCATCAGCGCGAATTCCGCGGCACCGGCAATCTTCTCGGTCTCTTCGGTCAGCGGAACAACGACGATGACATAGTCGGAGTTCCGGAACAGGTCTTCTTTCGACACGTATGTGACGTCGAAGTCGTTCTCCATCTTCTCGGGGAGGCGGTTCCGCTTGTAATATGAGATGTTCATGCCGAATGCCTTCGCGCGGACGGCTATCTCCTGCCCGATGGTGCCGAAGCCGAGAATACCGAGATTCATGCCGTAGAGCTCCTGCAGACCGGGAATCTTCATCCACTGGAAGTTGTGATGCCGCTGGCTGGTGACGAAAGGCTCCACGCCGATCTCACGGTACGCGCCGGTCACGGTCAGGTTGTGTCCGAGGACGACTTTCTTCGCGCAGGCGAGCATCAAGGCCATCGCCTGTTCGGCAACGGCAATCGAGCTGGGGAGAGAATAAGCAGCAAGGGCGAGGCCGCGGCGCTTCACTTCGTCAAGGTCGATCTTTTCGGGATAAAGGCCTTCTTTCTGCACCATCTTGACATTCGGGCAGCGGTCGAGGAAATCT
>CAVIKW010000198.1:0-2890 GCA_963643375.1 Flexilinea sp.
ATATAACCGCCCATCAGAAAGAAGAAAATCCCGATTGCCAGTGTACGCGATCCGGAAGCGAAGCCTTCCAATAAAGACCCGGTCCATGAAAATTGAGAAACCGCCAATATTGTCAACAGCAAAGCCTTGAACTGCGATCGAGACAGTTTCGCTGTAAAGCCATTCAAAAACACTTTCGCGATGACGATTACAAAAAAATAATACCCGACAAACCACCATCTGCTGTTAAATTCTCCAATGGAAGACGCGCTCAAAGACAGCGTTTCGTTCTTTAGAAAAGTAATCCATGCAGAATACGCGATTACTAAAATCACTGTTGCGAACCCAAGCTGCAGCAATAATTTCTTAGCGATTTTTCCTGTGTCAATATGATCATTGGTGTTCATGAAGTATCCGGAAATCATGATGAACAATCCATTACCAATCGGTCCAAGCAGAACTCCGATTTCAAAAACAATCAGTCTCAAATAGATAATCGGCTGTATAAAATAACCGCTGTCAGAGGTTAATATGATTTGCGATCCATGAACTTGTATATGGTGCAAAATGATCATGCACATCGCAAAAATCCGCAGCAATTCGAAATTCGACTGTCGTTTTGTCTTCTCCATGACTTCCTCGTTTGCAAAAATGTGTACTTTTTTGTAAAGGGCTTACCTGTACCAAATGTACTCTGATTATCATCCAAATTCAACAATTCTGCAAGGAAGAGAAGATTTTGCTGAAGTAAAAAAGGGGTAAAAAAGTACACTTTTTTGAACACATCCGCAATAAATCTTCAGCCGGACAGTGGATTGACCAAAGTACGGCACTCATGTTAAAACGCTTCGCGAAGGGGAGCGGGGCTGCAGTTCACCTCATCCCCCGCAAGCGGTCCCCCTTACGAGGGGAAGGCCTTAGGCCGCTCCGCGTGGGAGATGGGGCTTCAAATATCGGGCGAGCAAAGCATTGACGCGGATGCTCGACAGGGAAAGTCACGCCCATCTCAGACCGCGCTTATTGTCCTTCCCCTCAAGGGGAAGGGGGACCACGTAGTGGTGGATGAGGTGAACAGCAGACACCTCCACTGTCGCGGAGCGTAAAAACGAACGTCCGACATTCGAACACTCGCTCCCCTTATCAAGCGCGCTGGTCTCCGGTTTCCGGTCTCCGGTCTCTAAATAAAATAAGGGCGGGGATATCCCCGCCCTTATTTTATTTCAATTATCAGCTCTTGAACAGCGGCAGATGGCCGAGGCAGATCACCTCCGGCCAGGCAGACTCGTCGCCTTCGGCGCAGATGGCGAGCGCGGTGTAGTTCGGCTGAGCGCCGGCCTGATCGAGCAGGGCTTCCAGCGCGTGCAGCGTCGAACCGGTGGAGATCACGTCGTCGGCGATCAACACCTTCTTCCCGCGGACCAGGTCGATGTCCTTCTCGTCCAGGATCAGGTTCTGTTCGGCCTGTGTGGTGATGGAGTTCGACGTGGAGCGGATGGCGTTGCCCATGTAGGACTTGTAGCTCTTGCGGCAGACGACATACGGTTTGCCGGTGTGGACGGAGAGGGAATGCGTGATCGGAATCGACTTCGCTTCCGCGGTCACGATGACGTCGTAATCAACACCCTCGAGGCGCTTCGCCAGCTCTTCGGCGCAGGCTTCAACGAGCTCGGTGTCGCCGAGCGTATTCAGGACCGCGATGCGCAGCCCCGGCGCGACTTCGAACAGCGGCAGCGAACGCTTAATGCCGGCTAATGTAATGTCAAAATATTCTTTACTCATAAATGAATGCTCCCGGAAATCGGATGAATTTTGCAAAAGATATATCCATTATACCCCCGAAATGACAAGCCCTTGAAATTCCGATAAATTCAGATAAAATGTTAACCCGGTTGGTGATGGATAACTTTCGTTTGGAAATCCCGGTTAAATCAGGTACAATATTAAATGTGATATTTGCGTTATTCCCGAACGGTACGAAAAAACACGCCGCTCGGATACGGGGAAAGAATTATGTCAGAAACCAAAAATTACTACGTATTCGCGGACTCCGCCTGCGATCTCCCGGAGGAACTGACCTCCACTTATGAAAACTTCGATATGTGCTGGCTCAGCTTCACCATTGACGGCGAGACAGACCCGAAGTTGACGGACAAGGAATTCTACGACCGCCTGCGTCACGGCAGCCGTTCGCAGACCTCCCAGGTCCCCGTCGGCACCTTCCTTGAACACATGCGCCCCGTCCTTGAATCGGGTCACGACATTCTCTATGTCGGCTTCTCCAGCGGACTGAGCGGCACGGTTGAGAGCGGTATGACGGCCGCCGAGATGCTCCGCAAGGACTTCCCCGAACGGAAGATCATCGTCGTCGACACCCGCTCCGCTTCCTGCGGGTACGGCCTTTTGGTTGACAAAGCCGTCGAGAACCGCGGCCGCGGCATGACCATTGAGGAAAACGCGCAGTGGCTCGAGGATAACAAATTCCACACGCATCACCTCTTCACCGTGGACGACCTCCACTTCCTCCAGCGCGGCGGCCGCGTATCCGTCTCCGCCGCTTGGTTCGGGACGGCGCTGCAGATCAAGCCGTACATGAACATGGACAAGGCCGGCCACCTCATTGCCCGCGAAAAAGTCATCGGCCGCAAGCGTTCCATCCGCCGCATGTTTGAGAAGATGCAGGAATACATCGTGGACCCGAAGCCGCAGAAGGTCTTCATCAGCCACGGCGACTGCATGGAAGACGTCGAATACCTCGAATCCCTGATCACCGAAGAATGGGGGATCACGAACTTCGTCGTCAGCTACGTCGGTCACGTGATCGGTTCGCACACCGGCGCCGGCGTCCTCGCGCTCTTCTTCATGGGTGTGGAACGCGAAGACTGAGATTCAATGAATACGCTCCGCGGTGGGG
>CAVIKW010000199.1:0-2889 GCA_963643375.1 Flexilinea sp.
TTTGCTTGCAGTATTGGTCAAGTCTCGCGGGAGATTATTGAAAAATATATCCAGAATCAGGGATAATGGCAGCGGACGCCGTGTATCCACACGCCTAAAGGCATGTGGTTTTACGGCTGATAATTTATAATTTTTGCCGGGGAAATTTTTAATTCACCCCGAAAAGTGACGATAATATACTCATCAAAGAATCAAATTCCCTATATGGTGTCAGGAAAGTCCGAGCAAAATCCGGAATCCGGGCACTTTTTTGCTTTTGGTTTTTTGAAAATAATTTTATTTTAAGGAGAACGAAAGATGCGAAAGAATTTTATGTTGGCCAAAGGTATTCGCAACCACAACGGCGCGGTTGAGGGGTGTGTTTACGGCACAATCAGAGTCTTTCTGAATAATGTCTACAACACAGATTCCCCAATTACTGTGAGACAGATTAACACTGTCGATCGCGATGGCAACCAGACCGTTATGAATCTCACAAATGTCGAAGCCTCGTTTAAGGTAAACGAGTTCGATGTTTCCGCGCTGAAATACTTCTTTGGTGAGGATGTTGCGGTTGACGAATTCGTCAATATCAGCATAACTATTTCAGGGAAAAGGGCTGAGGCTTTTTTGAAGTTCAACCCGAAAAAGGGCGATTGCTTCGAGTTCGGTGCAAGCAATGTCGAGCTCGAATCCTTTGATCGCAGAGACGGATCGAAGGGTCACAGGATGAATGTCAGGGTGTTCGATTTTGATGCCGGTTTTAACAGAAATGCTTCCGGCAACAACAATCGCCCCGATAATGCGGCTCCGGCTGCAAACAACGCAGCTCCCGCAAAGGCTGCTGCTCAGACCACAAGCGCAGGTGATATGGCTGCCGTTGACGACAGCGATGATCTCCCGTTCTAAGCCGCAATACAAGTCGATTAGGAGAAACTAAGGGGAAGAGAAATCTTCCCCTTTACTCTTACCCGATTTTCGCGGAGGCAAAGAAATTTAATAAAAACTCAAATTTAGGAGGATTTAATCATGGCAGGCGCATTCATTTTTCATTGGACAAGAACTCCCGACCCGAGTTTGCCGACATGGGCGCAAAATACAGACCTTTACTCAGGGCAGTATGTCAGCCCCGGCGGATATGATACAAATTTCGCCACAACTCGCGGAGTTCCCAATCAGAGGAGCGGAAAGCTAACCGGCGGGTTCGCTAAAGCCCTTTGCCGTGCCGCAATGATATATGCCGGCTGCAATGCCGACGGTTACGGAGTGAATCAAAAATACAGCATGGCCGTTGTGACATTATCACCAAAGTTCGAAGGTAATGATGTCGGCATCGGCGATGTTGCGAGCATTATCTACGAGAAGGGGACGGGAGCGTTCAAAACCGATCGCAACGGAACCGTTCTTGACGTTTCCGCCTTCGGAACATACCCCTTTATTTTGGGTATGTGGGGAGCATTAACAGAGTATTCGGATTTTGCCCTAAAATTCGATGAATTTGCGAACGCGACAGATGATGATCAAAAAGCATCAGCAGCGTGCTGGCTCTGTGATTGGCTCTACACCAACGTCAGCAAAGGCCCTGTTAACGTAAGCGATCCGCCTTCAATTTTGAAGGCAAGTCTGACGATAAGACAGAGCCCCGCTTATCGTGCCGATCTGGTGGTCGGCTCTTTTGGTGACAAATTCCCGACAACAAATCGTGTTTCGGGGAGAAAGAAACAAAAAAAACACAGCAGAGCAATGGACACGGCAAGTTTTGTCGGATCTTTCAGCTTCCGTACCGAGCCGCTCACTCCCGAACAGGAGGAGAGGGTCCCGAAGATTGACGAAAAATACATCGTCACCGAGGAACTGCTTGATATGTGCAAAGCTATCAAGGAGTCGACAACACTGAGTCCGTCCCGTCCTATCCGGAACATTCTGCTGATCGGCGCTCCCGGTGTCGGCAAATCCGAATCTTATGTCGGTATCGCCGCAGGATGTCATCTTCCGCTCTACACCTTCGCCGCAAACGCGTTGACCGAACCGTATGACCTTTTCGGTCAGTTTGTACCGGTTGATGAAAACGGTGAAGTTACGGGAGAAAAAGTTCCGATAGACAAAATACTGGACAATATGCCGACAGCGGAAGACATCGCGATGGATTCCGTTATCGCATACCAGCAGATCACCGGGCTTTATAAGGAAGACGCAACTCCGACCGAATGTATGGCCGCAATGTTCAATTTAGCTCAAAAGAGTCTGAATGTGAATGACGGCAAACAGAGGTTTAAGTTCGCGCCCGGGCAGCTCATCTACGCTCTTCGTGACGGCGGTGTTTGGGGATTTGATGAAGTAGCCCTTCCTCAGAATCCCGGTGTTGTTCCCGCGCTTAACCCCGCGATGGATTCTACACAGAGTATAACACTTCCGACCGGAGAAATCGTCCACCGTCATCCCGATTGCATCATCGTCGGCACAACCAACGTTGACCTTGAAGGATGCCGCAACATGAGCCAAGCGTGGATGGACCGCTGCCAGCTTATCGTTGATCTTCCCGAACCGCCCGATGAGGTTCTCATTGAGCGCATCAAATCAATGGTAAACTGGGACGAGACAAACCCCGCGTTTACAAATATCGACCTTGATCGTTTTGTGAACGCTTATCACCAGCTTCAAGAGGTAGCTCATAAGCACCGCATGGAAGATGGTACAATCGGGCCTCGTAAGTTAGCCGATTGGGTCTTGGCAACCGCCATTTTCGGCGATGTCATTAAGGCCGCTCAGATGACCATTATCACGGGCGCCACAACAGATAAGCGAAACAAGGCCGAGCTGCTCGAAAAGCTCGCTGATTTATTCTGAAAAAAAGGAGTGAACTACCACAGACCGTAAAGGTCTGTGGCTTCTGTTAAATGGTTCACCAGA
>CAVIKW010000200.1:0-2888 GCA_963643375.1 Flexilinea sp.
ACCTTCGCCACCTGTTCCGGCGTGCCGTGGGCGACAAGGGTGCCGCCTTTGTCTCCGCCTTCCGGGCCGAGGTCGATGAGGTAGTCCGCGACTTTGATGATGTCGATGTTGTGTTCAATAATCAGCACCGAGTTGCCTTGATCCACGAGGCGCTGCAGGACTTCAATCAATTTATGCACATCCGCGGCGTGAAGCCCGACGGAGGGCTCATCCAGAATGTAAAGCGTGCGGCCGGTGGAACGGCGGGCGAGCTCTTTGGAGAGCTTGACGCGCTGCGCTTCACCGCCGGAGAGCGTATTCCCCGACTGGCCGATCTTCAGGTAGCCGAGCCCGACTTCCTGCAGGAGCTTGAGTTTGGAGACGATGTTGTCAAAGACGGAGAAGAACTCCACACCGTCATCAACCGTCATCTCCAGGACGTCGGCGATGGACTTGCCTTTGTACTTCACCTGAAGGGTCTCGTGGTTGTAACCGGTTCCGTGGCAGACTTCGCAGGGGACGTAGACGTCGGGCAGGAACTGCATCTCGATCTTGAGGCGGCCCTGTCCCTGGCAGGCTTCGCAGCGTCCGCCGTGGACATTGAAGGAGAAGCGCCCGGCGGTGTAGCCGCGCAGCTTGCTCTCGGGGAGCTCCGCGAAGAGCTTGCGGATTTCGTCGAAGATGCCGGTATAGGTGCCCGGGTTGGAACGCGGGGTGCGCCCGATCGGGGACTGGTCGATGTTGATGATCTTGTCAAGGTATTCCGTCCCGCGGATCTCTTTATGCGCGCCGGGGATGGTGTGCGCGCGGTTCAGGGTGTGCGCGAGGGACTTGTACAGAATTTCGTTCATCAATGAAGACTTGCCGCTGCCGGAGACGCCGGTGATGCAGACGAACAGCCCCAGCGGGATCTTGACATTGATATTCTTCAAATTGTTCTGCGCCGCGCCGATGATCTCGAGGCACTGCTTGCCGGCCTTGCGGCGCTTCTTCGGGACGGGGACGAACTTCCGCCCGCTGAGGTAATCCCCAGTCAGCGAACGGGGGCAGGCGAGCACATCCTGCAATGTACCGGAGACGAGGACTTCACCGCCGTTGACGCCGGCGCCGGGGCCCATGTCGACGATCCAATCCGCGGCGCGGATGGTCTCCTCGTCATGTTCCACGACGATGACCGTATTGCCGAGGTCGCGCAGGCGCTGCAAGGTGCGCAGCAGCTTGGTGTTGTCCCGCGCGTGAAGTCCGATCGAGGGCTCATCCAGCACGTAGAGCACGCCCATCAGCTGCGAACCGATCTGGGTCGCGAGACGGATGCGCTGCGCTTCACCGCCGGAGAGCGTCACCGCGGAACGGGACAGGGTCAGGTAATCCAAGCCGACATTCACGAGGAACTCCAGGCGGGAGATGATCTCACGGAAGACTTTCTCCGCGATGACGCGCTGCTTGGAGGTCAGGGCGGATTTGTCTTCGGCCAAGTGCTTCATCCATTCGAGCGTGCGGGAAACCGGCCAGTCGGTTACTTCGATGATGTTTTTGTCCTCAATGGTGACCGCCAGCGCTTCGGGACGCAGGCGCTTCCCGCCGCAGGTCTTGCAGGGGATCTCGCGCATATACTGCCCGATCTGGGTCTTGATGTAGTCGGACTTGGTCTCGTTGTAACGGCGCTCGAGGTTCGGGAGGACGCCTTCGAACGCGGCTTCGTAGGACGAATAACGTTCGTTGCGGCCTTTGAGCTCGATCTTGATCTTCTTCGAACCGGTTCCGTAGAAGAGGACGGCTTTCTGCTCCGCGGTCAGGGAAGAGAACGGCGCGTCGAGGTCAATGCCGTAAACGCCCGCGACGGAAACGATCTGCTGCCAATAATAGCCGTCTGTCGGGCGGTCCGACGGACGCCATTCCATAACGGCGATCGCGCCCTGATTCAGGGACAGGGAGTCGTCGGGGACGATGAGCGTCGGGTCCAATTCGAATTTCACGCCGAGGCCCTGGCAGTCGGGACAGGCGCCGTAAGGCGTGTTGAAGGAGAAGGTCCGCGGCTCGATTTCGGGAATGCTGTAGCCGTGCTCCGGGCAGGCGAGGTATTCCGAGAACTGCATGTCCTCGGCGGGATCCTTGGACAGGTTGACGACGGTCACGAAGCCTTGGCCGACCTTGAGCGCGGTCTCAACGGAGTCCGCCAGACGGGTCAGGCGGTTTTTCGCTTCCTCTTCGTCCTCGCTGTCATGACGGATGACGAGACGGTCGACAACGGCTTCGATGGTGTGAATCTTGTAGCGATCGAGGCTGATCTCATCATCAACGGAGTACACCGTGCCGTCCACGCGCACGCGGACGAAGCCGCCCTTGCGGATGTCCTCGAGAACCGATTGATAGGTGCCTTTGCGGGCGCGGACGATCGGCGCGAGGATCATGACGCGGCTGCCTTCGGGGAGGGCCGCGACGGTGTTCGTGATCTCTTCGGAGGATTGGCGCGACACCACACGGCCGCAGACCGGGCAGTGCGGGATGCCGACGCGGGCGAAGAGCAGACGGAGATAGTCATAAATTTCGGTGACGGTGCCGACGGTTGAACGCGGGTTGCGGGAGGTACCCTTCTGGTCAATCGAGACCGCCGGGGAGAGTCCCTCAATGACGTCGACTTCGGGCTTATCCATCTGCCCGAGGAACTGACGCGCGTACGAGGAGAGCGACTCGACGTAACGGCGCTGCCCTTCGGCGAAGATGGTGTCGAACGCCAAGGATGACTTGCCCGACCCGGAGAGTCCCGTGATTACCACGAGCTTATCCCGCGGGATTTCCACGGTGATATTTTTCAGATTATGTCCGCGCGCCCCGACGACGCGCAATGAATTTTCCATAGTTGATCCTTCGTAAAAGTTCATCCACCGCTTCGCGACAGTGAGCGGGTC
>CAVIKW010000201.1:0-2722 GCA_963643375.1 Flexilinea sp.
ATTGATTATACTTATAAGTTATTGCCGTGTCAAGTACTTATTAGTTATCGTTTCGTAAGAGATCAAAATTTTGGTATAAGCGTTTTGGTATAAACAAATCTCCCACGACGAGAAGTCGTGGGAGTTTTGTTTTTATATTTATTTCAGTACAAAGAATTGCATCGGTTCGCTCTCGGTGGATTTCGAAGCCGGGGCGGCGTCCTTCTCCGTTTCGACGGGGATTTCTTCCTCGGCGAATTCCTCAACGCGGTCCGGGTCGGCGTTCTCCTCGGAGGAGATCATGGAGTCGGGATCGCCGCCGATGAAGTAGATGCCCTTGGCGTTCCCGAAGATCTGACCGCCGATCATCCGCTGGTTGGAGCCGGAGTCGGAGAGCATGAGCTCCATGTCGATTTCCGTGTTCAGCAGCGGATTGCTGAGTTCGTTGTCGGAGCAGAAGCCGTTGACCATGGAGCGGACCATGACGGCCTTCCCGGCGGGGATTTCAAGCCACCACAGGTCATCCTGCTTGAAGCAGTTGTCGCCGATGGCGTAGTCTTTATCGCAGAAGGTGAATTTGCTGTCGTTGATGACGCCGCTTTCGTCCAGGTCGGCATACGCGAAGTGGCGGAAGCCGGAGATGAGGCAGTCGTCGGTGACTTTGTCGCAGCCGATGTTCCAACGGTCGCCGTTGATCTCAACCCAGCGGGGGAGCTCAACCGTGGTGGAATAGCGGTCGTCGAGGTTCTCTACCAGGAAGTAGAAGGCCATGGAACAGACGTCCGTGGGGTTCTCCGCGACGCGGTAGAAGCCGTAGATGAAGTTCTCGCCGGCGATGGGGACTTCCAGCACGGAATTGCAGGCGGAGCCTTCGTCGGAGAGATACCCTTCGGCAATCATCGGCGCGTTGTTGACGGTGATGCGGGCCTTCGCGTAGAGGACATCGTCGTCGGATGTGTGCGCGCGGGAGAAGAAGTCGCGGGAAATGTCCTTGATCCGCCCCATGATGGAATAGGCGCTGTGGGCGGGGATGGTGACGGTGTAGTCAATTTCGGCGTCGAGCGGTTCGCCGGTTTTGGCGTCCGCGAAGGAATCCGGCACCCAATTCGCGCCGAGGTCTTTATACGTATAGGATGAGCGGTCGACTTTGAACCACTGCCCTTCGACGAACACGCGGGTCGGCAGGACGACGGTAATGTCCTCGTTGGATTCGTTGACCGGCAGGAGATAGAAGAAGGCGTCGGTCCCGCAGTCTTTGAAGTCGCCGAACAGGGTGATCCCGGTGCCGTCATACTTCCCGAGCCCGGCCTTGTCGGGGAGATCGGCGTATTCCACGTCGGCGAATACATCCACGGTAATAAAGAGAACGACGAACATGATCCCGAGGATCAGAGCGAACATATTTCTGTCTTTGCACATAATTCACCTCATCTTTGTTAATATGGTGTAGTGCAATTGGCGTGCCAGAATTCAAGAGTGTGGAGAGTGGAGAGTGAAGAGTGGAGTTGGCGCCCGACAAGGGGAGACTTGCTCCCCTTATCGGGCGCTTAAGTGCGGTGGATGAGGTGCAGGCTGCGCCGGCAGCCGAGGAGCGCTACTCCTTCAATGTCAGCAGCCCTCTTTCAAAGACATCAATAACGAAGGACTTACTGCCTTCGGGGAAGTCGACCTTGACCATGTTGTCGTTTTTCACAATCTGCGTAATCTTCCCTACGCCGAAAAGGCTGTGCTTAACTCTCGCGCCGACAACAACCTTGCTGTAATCAAAAGCCGGGTATTTGGGCGGCTCCTCTTTGATCTCCTGTTTGGGCGGCTTCACGCCGTATTGAGCGGTGACCGAAGGCCGGTCGGGCTTGACCGTAGCGGGTCTCTTCGTATGCGCGGCAGGTTTGGCCTTCGGCTGCTTCCCGTCGGCTTCCTCGGCCGGGGCGGGCTGCTTGGGCGCAGAGGCGGCGCCCATGGAAAGCTGCTGATTGTAGAAGAGCTTCTTGTACTCCTCTTGCTTGAGAACGGTGTCCCAACCGCCGACATCCTTGCCTTCATGCTTGTTAATGCCGGTATAGGAAATGCTCGAATCCTCGTAACGCTTGAATTTGAAGATCGCGTCATTCATCAGGCTGGCGTTGAACACGCCGAGCGAACACAGCATCTCGAAGTCGGGAACGTTCAGGCCCGTGACCTTCTTGAAAAGGCCCGGCTCCAGCTGGGTAATGATGTCCTTCAAGCTGCGCTCGCGGTAGTCCGTCAGGTACATGAACACCGGGATGCGCGTGGCGAACTTGATCAGCTTCTGCTGAATCTCCTTGCGCTTGGTTTTGAATTCCTTCTCCTCAGCGCTGATGACCTTCTTTTCCTTCGGAGTGAGTGGGCCGTCTTTTGTTTTCAGCTTTTTGACCCTGTTGGAAGAGTTGATAACGGTCGTAATATCCTTATTCAGAGAGCGGAAGCCCTCAATCCTCATCAGCGCGTCCATGGCTTCCTGGTTGGCTATCAACCGTTGGAGCGTATCGTTATCGACATTAACCAGCAGCGCGGATTCCCAGCGGCGGGCAAGCAGGGTCGCGGAGGTGCCGGCCAGAGCGATGTCCAGGACGTCCTGCGCGTCAATCTTTTTCATGGAACTGCCGTCATAGGCCAACACCGGCAGGAATTTGATGAACTCCCCGACCTTGGCCTCCGGGTTGTCCTCATCAACGTTCAGCCGGCAGGCGTAGTCGGAAATCTGGCGCAGGGCGCGGTCCAG
>CAVIKW010000202.1:0-1778 GCA_963643375.1 Flexilinea sp.
ACGTTACCGCCAAACACGGCAGCACCGCTCTCAGCGCCCGCTTGCGGAATGAAGTTCCTTTTTTGTGATTTGCATTCGTTTCCGGCATGAAGTCTCCGTTAGTAATAAGAGCTGCACAGGGGAACCGTGGTGTAATCCCCGTCTATGAATTTTTGAATGAGGTCGTCTCCGTCCCCGTCGTAGCGGTACTCACGGAAGACGTTCTTCGCGGAGTTCCCCAGCTTCGGATAATCCGAGTCAAAGTCATAGATGCGGGTCCAACGTTCACCGGGGACTGTATCTTCGATGCGGGTGCCGAACGCGGAGCCGTCTCCGCCGGCCATATCCATGACCGTGGCAAGGAAGCTGTTCTGTGTGGTGACGGGAGTGTGGTCCGTCTGAACGGTGTCGTGATATTCGCCGGGCATGTGCACAAAGAGGATCGGCTGATGGTCTTCCTCCGCATCGACATTGTTCCCATGATCCGCGATAATGATGATGCCGGTTTGTTGGTATATGCCGAGCTCTTTGAGCTGACGGACGTATTCATTGATGAGGTAAAAGAATCCGGCGGTTTGGGTTGTACTGTCGGTAATTTGAGTGGTAAACCGCGGCTCAAGGTCAGTGTGTACTACGCGGCCGCGTTCGTCCAAATTGTAGGGCTTGTGTGTGCCGCGGAGGTAGTAGAAAGTGAAGACTTTCGCGTCATTCCCAACGGCAATTTCTCCGCTGTTCATCTGTTCCACGAATTCAAATTCATTCTCAAAAGCGTTGGGGTAAGAGACAACATCCGCGATATCGGTGGTATAGATGAGAAAGCGGGACTTCAGCGCCAGCGGAAAGTAGCGGTAGCAGGAAAGTTTGTACAGATTCAGAAGGGGTCGTTTATTGATCTGTCCGGCATCTTCCCTTGTCGTCAGATTTGAGACACTGCCTTCCAGTACGGCGGGGTCGTTCGCGGCTTCCGGCAGCAGCATGTAGAAGTTCCGCGTCCAGCCCATATAGGCAAGCTGCGTATAGAAGCTCGCCGCCGGTTCGGAAGACCAGATGTTATTCAGGTAGTCATTGATGTGTGTGTTCTCGCAGTCCCAATCCTGCCCTGTCAGCAGAGACGCAATCGCCGGCACGGTGTATAGATAGTGTGAATTCGCGTTGTCATAACGCACAAAGTCGTGAAGCAGTTGAAAATTATCGGGATAGGCCTCAAGCGCGTCGTCGACATCATCATTGTTGGTTGTGTCCAGCAGAAAGACGGTGATATTTGCTTCGCTGCCGACTTTGAGAATGTCTTCGTCGGAGAGATAATAGCGCGGGCCGGAGGCTTTGTCCTCGGCGGCTTGGTCGAGCAGCTTGACGGTCAATGAGACGCCCTGCATAATCACCAGCGCGCCGCAGAGGACCGAGACGAAGATTCGCCAACCGCGTTTATTGACAGCGTGCAAGATGTGCGGGATCAGCAGGATCACGAGCCAGACAAGGATGCCGACAAGCATCTGCTCCCGGTAGGCGGTCCAGTCGATGGTGTGCCCGTCAAGCGTGCCGAGGTCGGGATTCAGGAAAGCGCCTTGGATGTACATCGCGGCGGCGATCCCTGCCCACAGAGAGACGAGGAAGGCGTGCGCTTTCCCGCCGATGACGGAGGTGAACAGCCACAGGCAGACGAATACGGCCGCCCAGATGCCGAGAATGGGCAGAAAGATGTCGAACGCGGTCCAGGTCACGTATTCACGGCTGAGATACGCGAGGTCCAGCGGGCCGAAAAAGAGCAGCGTAAAAGACAGCGCCAAGCAAGGCAGCGC
>CAVIKW010000202.1:1788-2708 GCA_963643375.1 Flexilinea sp.
GCTGCGGGAATGTTCGCTTCCCGCGGAAGAGATCGAGGAACTTATTCAATTATTCTACCTTTCCGCCGTGTGATACGGCAAGACAATCAATCTTCGTCGTCGTCATCCGACTTCAGCTGATCCTCTACGGACGGACCTGATTGCTGAGTGTCGTCGGTCTTCTTGACCTTGTTCTTGATCTTGCGCCAGTAATACCCGAACGCCGCGCCGCCGACAACAACAGCGCCGATGATGAGTTCCAGCACATAAGAAGTAGTCGCCGGATCAATATAAGCGCCGGCAGGTTTGAACGACGCGAACAGCGCGACGGCAATAGCAATGATGAGTGATGACATAGTTTGTAATCTCCTTTATTTAATAGGCAATAGGCAATAGGCAATAGGCAATGAATGGCAGCCAATGCTCAATCCATAATAGTATAAGTCGATAATTAGCAGAAAAAGAAGATTGAGTGCATTTATCTGTTCCTGCTCACTTTTGACTAATGTCTTCTGACTACTGACTGCAATTGATACTAGTGATCATTGAATTCAACATTTTCCCGACTTCAGAACAAAGAACGAAAGCATTTTGAGTTTGCGATCTTTGAAGATATTTTAGCATAATACAAATTTCCAATTGGGTTTCCAATTCGAGCTTTGAACCGCGGGCAATACTTAGAAATCTGACATAATCTTTGCTCGCGTTCCTTCCATATCCTTCTGCGATATTTGAAGGAATTGAAATAGCAGCGCGTTTCATTTGATCGGAAAGCGCATAGATTTCTTCGCGGGGAAGACACTTTAATAAACTGTAGATTTCCGCGACTAAATCCATTGACTTTTTCCAGACCTTGAGATCCCGAAAGCCTCGAATTACCTCTGAGCTCAAAATACCTCCTTTTTCGCTACGAGCAACCGGCAGAGGCAGCGTTATTGCCT
>CAVIKW010000203.1:0-2706 GCA_963643375.1 Flexilinea sp.
CCGCGGAGCGGTCCCCCTTCCCCTCAAGGGGAAGGCTTAAGCGCGGTCGAAATTGGGGCGAGACTTTGGATGTCGGGCGCTGTTGAAATAAAAAACCGCCCTGTCTTCGAAAAGGCAGGGCGGTTTGATTGTTTGCGTATTAATGCATCGAATTGAATTTCTTCGCCGCGTTGCGAACTGCGATGGCGCGGATCAGGCGTAAGGCGGGGATCGCGATGGAGACCGCCATGACCAGGACATTTCCGCCGGCTTCGGTCAGGCTTTGGAAAATGTTCTCGCCTTCCCCGATATTCACGAACATATTCGCGATGCTGTTAACCCCGCCGGTGAGGAACATCAGCCCCGGGAGGATGAAATCAATCACGGCCAAAACCAGGAAGAGCGTGGCTTTCCACAGCAGGCCTTTGCCGCCGTAGTACTGCTCCGTGCCGGTTTTCCGTTCCTCCGCGGTTGTGCGCATGATGTCCGCGACGTCAAGATGGTAGCGGTAGAAGAAGAGCGGAATGAGCAGGCAGAGTACGCAGATCAGGACACGAATGAGCACGTCGCCGGCCGTCTTCTGTTCGAGATGCATGATCGAGGAACCGAAGAAGATGATGATCGCGAGCATGATCAGACCGCAAACGAGCATACGCAGGGAGCTGATGCAGCGGATCGGATTCTCACCGTGGTCGGAGTTGACCAAATTGACGTAGCCGATGGCCTCGATGATGAAGAGCACGATGATGATGAGCACCGGAATGACCGGAATCTGCATCAGAACGCTGAGAACGCGAATCAGCACAGACGCCGCGGCGGCTGTCTGCGCGTTGGTCTGTGCGGAGGCGTTCAAGTTGGCGATTAAGTTGTTGACCGCTAAGTTGATCGCGCCGGCGTAGATGACAAGGAATACAATACTCGCGGCGGCCGCGATTGCTTTCAGAACTTTGAAGGCGGCGATGATTTTGACCGAAGTCGTTTTGGTGTACGCGTTGACATTGATTGGCTTGTTCTCTGTTTGTTCCATGGTTCAGCTCCTTTCGGATTGAGTCGCCGGGCGGAAGCCTTCTCCGCCCCGGGGTGGAACCGAATCCGTCTGTCGGACTCGGGGATGGACTATTCGATCTTGATGATCTTGACCTTGTACGAACCCGCGGGGGCGTCGACCTCGACCTTCTGCCCCTTGCGGTGACCCATGACAGCCTTGCCGATCGGGGACTCGTGGGAGATCTTGTTCGCGGCGGGGTCCGCTTCCGCGGCGCCGACGATCATGTAAGTCTCCGGGTCCTCGCCCTCTTCCTGAATGGTGACGGTGCATCCGACCTGAACTTCGCCGGCCTTGGCGGGTTCGTCAACCACCTTCGCGTTCGAGAGCAGGTCGCTGAGGTCGTCAATTTCGCCTTCGACGAAGGCCTGTTCATTGCGGGCGGCTTCCAGCTCCGCGTTCTCGAGCAGGTCGTCCCCGCCGCCTTCCAGAGCGGCGTGAAGCCGGTCGGCGACTTCCTTGCGCTTGACGTTCTTCAAATAATCCAGCTTAGCCTCAATTTTGTTGAAGCCGTCGCGGGTCAACAACTTTTCGTTCATAGGGCACCTTCACTTGTTTACTGCTGATTTAAATGTAATAAATGAAAAAAATACCCTCCTCATTTAAGAGGAGAGTAATATTTGATTGTGAGCGTACTGGGGCTCGAACCCAGAACAAATGGCTTAAAAGGCCACTGCTCTACCATTGAGCTATACGCCCATATCAGAACGAGTATTAGTTTAACACCACTCGGAGGAACTGTCAAGACTTTCTCTGAAATTGGCTTAAGTTTTCCCGCCTGTTCGGCGCGTATGGTAAGATTGTTCATGGAAATTTACGGAACCGAAAGAGGAAAATCCCACGGTTCATGCTGCCTCAGTGCATGGCTGCGCTCCGGTTCCGTTTGTTGAAGTATATGAAAGAGGCTGATTGTTCCATGACTTCGGTGAAGAAAATTTTGAAAGCTCTGCTTTTCGCGACGCTCGCGGTGTTGATGCTGCGCGGTATCGAGACGGTATTTATTGCATACAGGCAGTCCATCGCAGATTTTTACCGAGAGCCGAAAAACAGCCTTGATGCGGTCTTTATCGGCAGCTCCAACACTTATATGTTCTTTCAGCCGCCTCTTGCATGGGAAGATCATGGAATTACTGTTTACAGCCTGACATCACCCGATATGCCCGCCAGAGCTATGAAATACATGATGACGGAAGCGCATAAAACGCAGCCGGACGCGCTGCTCATCGTCAACCTTAATAAAATCAAAAAAGATACGATTGAGTATGGTATGATGCATTTTATTACCGACAACATGCCTTTCTCGAAGAATAAGGCAGCGATGATCCGTGATATCGCGCCGCATACGGAGATGGAGAGCTTTTGGGATCAATTGGAATTCTATTTTCCAATTATTCGCTTTCACAGCAGCTGGCCGGAATTGAGATCAGGTTCTTTTTACCGGGCACCGAGTAATTTAAAAGGCGCAACCGGTGGAAATGACTTAATGAAGGCTGTCGGAAATTATGGCGCCGGCTATCAGACCACCGATCAGCGTGCCGCGCTCACATCCGATCAGGAAGATATCATTGATGACCTGATTGAATTCTGTACCGAGAACTCGGATATGAAGGTTCTTTTCGTCTTTGTGCCTCAGATTCAATACAATGAGGAAATCATCAAACAGTTTAATGAGATCACGGACC
>CAVIKW010000204.1:0-2664 GCA_963643375.1 Flexilinea sp.
ATTGTCGCGTTCGGGCCGATCCAGACGTTATCGCCGACTTCGGCGGAGCCGGCGACGCAGGCGGAGGCGGCGATGAGGACGCGCTTGCCGATATGCGAACCGTGGGCGATGTGCACGAGGGACTCGATCTTGGTGTCGTCCCCGATCCGGGTCTCATGCCAGGGGAAGAGCGAACGGGAGACGTTGCAGTTGTATTGAATCTCGACCCGATCCCCGATCACAAGACGGCCGACGTGCTCCACGCCGAGCATGCCGGCCTCGCCGAGGCGGATGAACTCCAGCCCGCTCCCGCCGAGAACAGAACCCGCGCCGATGACGCAGTCGGCGCCGATCTTCGTGTTGCCGAAGATGACGGCATTCGGTCCGATGATGGTACGGTCGCCGATCTCGACATTCTTCCCGTCAATGACCGCCCGCGGATCGATTCGGCAGTTCTCGCCGAAGACGGACGGCTTGTCTTTGCCGACGTAGCGTTCGCGCAGGGGAACGGCGCAGAGGCGGTTGTGCAGCGTAAAGAACTCGCGGCGCTGGTCCGCCGCGGCGATAATTCCGAGTGACGGAGCGGCATCGGCAGCGGTCTCCGCGAATGATTCCGGGACCATCACGGCGCTCACGTTCGGGTTCTTCAGCGCGGACTTCAGGAACTTCATATTCCCGCAGAATGTCAGGATCGGCATCCCCGCGTCCGCCCCGCACAGCCCCAGCGAAGCGAATTCACCGTCTCGGACAAGGCGGAGGGTTTCGTTTGATATTTCTTTAAGGGTGAACATAATACCTCCGGCTCAGCGGACGGAATCCGCAATCGCGAGCAGGAAATCCCGCGCGCCCATCGGACCGCCTTCATTCACGAATTCTTTAAGCTTTGGGAATTCGTGATAATACGCCTTCGCCCGGTTGTAGCGCTCCATCGTCTCGGTGTTCAGGTAGAGATGGATGGGGTGGAAGTTGAAGATCTTCAGCCCGTCGGCGGCGAGATGCGCTTCCGGGGAGGCGGCGCCGTCTTCCAAGGCCCAGGCGTCATCCTCGTAGAAGTAGGGATACCGCGTGATGCCGCTGAAATGGCGGAACGGTTTGAGCGTGATCCCGGACGAGAAGGGGATGAAGAGGTTGTAATCCGCCTCGAAGCCAAGCTCCTTCGCCGTCACCAGAATCGGCGTGGCGTCGATGATGGCGTGGCAGCGGATGACCTTCGCCTCCGGGACGATCTTCATCAGGTCCTCAATGGTCTCGCGGTAACTCTTCGCGGATTGACCGCCGAGGTGCGGCAGGAAATTCGGATGAATGCCGAGGGTGAAGAGCGGATCCTCGCGCAGGCGTTTGAGCATGGGCGTGTCATGGGTGACGAACATCGTGACCGGGATGCCGAGGCTGTCCACCAGGTCAATGGTGTCCGCCAGCACGCCGTCGCAGGCCCAATCCATGTCCATGGTCACGAACGTGTTCACGCCGGCTGCTCCATGAATGTTTCATCGAGCCCGCGCATGATGACGCCCTCTTTGTAGGCGAAGCGCGGTTCAATCGTCTCGCCGAGCAGGTATTTGCGGATCATGATATCCGGCTCATTGTAGCCCACCATCGCGCGGAAGGAGGACGTGCCCGAATAGCGCGGGTTGATCTCGAAGACGTATGCCTTGCCGTCCACGAAGCGCAGCTGAATATTGACCGCGCTGCGGCAGCCCAGCTCGACCGCGATCCGTTCGCATTGGGAGGTGACCTCCGGGAAGCGGCCGATCTGCCCCTGTGAGATACCGTTCGAGAGCACCAGCATCTCGCCGGTATAGCGGGAGCGGATCTTCAGGCGGTTGGAGAGGGCGGTCAAGATATTCTTCTTGACGGCGATGGAGTTGATGAGATTGCCTTCCATGTCATTCAGGACGCCGACGGTGTATTCGCATTCAGCATTGCCGACGTATTCCTGGACGATGAACTCGGAATAGATGTGGAGCATCCAGGCGCCGAAGAGACGAAGTTCTTCCGCGTCCTGGGCGATGTAGGCGTTCGCGGACCCGCCCCCGCCGATGGAGGGCTTGATCACGACCGGGAATTGATCCACGGTCTCGAGGTCGGCTTCACTTCGGATGGTCTTCGACATCGGATGTGCGAACCCGTGCGCGTCGAGCCAGGCCATGGTCTTGGACTTGTCCATGCAGGTGTCAATGACGGACTTCGGGTTGATGGGGAGGAAGATGCCCTCCGCCCGGATCTCGTCCTGCGCGGCGGCGACCTTCTTCAATTCGGGCTCGGAGCCGGTGAATAACGCTTGGACGCCTTCTTCTTTGCAGACCTTGATCAGGGTCTCGATGTAATTCGGGTCGGATGCCGGCGGCAGGATTCGCTTGCTGTCGACGTAGAATAAGCCTTTGGAAACCGGGGTGATGTCCGCCCCGATGAGGTAGTATTTGTTCTCGGCCAGCCGCAGGGCCTTGACCAGCTGTTCGCCGTTCCCGCCCCCGCCGACGCCTGTAACCATCACACGGATCTGTTCCATAAATGCCTCACTAATGCGGTTGATTCAGTATGAGTATAACACAAACGAGGCAGGGAGGAGAGTGGAGTGAGGAGTTAGGAGTTGGAAGAGACCGGAGACCTGGAACAAGAGACCGGAGACAAGATAACGTTAATCAAGGCGATCAACAATGGGAGACAAGCCTTAACTTAGACCGC
>CAVIKW010000205.1:0-2650 GCA_963643375.1 Flexilinea sp.
ATAAGCAAAGCCCCCGCGGAGAGGAAAAGGCGGGAGTGGAATTCATGATAAAATACGAAAAGGCAGTGAGGAGTGAGGAGTTAGGAGTTAGTGACCGGTGACCAGTGACCAGTAACCGAACGCCCGACATTGTAAGTCTCGCCCACTTTTAGGCGCGCTTAAGCCTTCCCCTCGAGGGGAAGGGGACCACGTTAGTGGTGGATGAGGTGAAAATGCAGACCCGCTCCCCTTCGCGGAGCGTGCCGCTCGCGGCTGCCCGAGGCAGCGAAAGATAAAGGAATAGAATATGTACAAAGGCATTATTTTTGACTTCAACGGCACTCTGTATGAGGACACCGACCTGCAGTATGAGGCATGGGACGCGGTCGTCCGTGAGCATTTCAATCGCGGACTCCCCTACGAGGAGTTCATGTCGTGCATCTGCGGACTGGGCAACCCGGACATCGCCGTTTATTTTCAGAAGCTTTACCCGGACAAAAACGTCACCATCGCTATATCGGACGAGAAGGAAGAGGTCTACCGCGCCATCTGCCGGGAGAATCCCGACCGCCTGCAATTCCTCCCCGGCGTGGAGACGCTCTTCGATCAACTGACCGCGGCGGGCATTCCCTTCGCCATCGCGACCGCGTCCGAAATCACGAACGTCCGCTTTTATTTCGAGATGTTCCGCCTCGAACGCTGGTTCACCGAGGACCGCGTGGTCTATGACGACCGCACGCTTGCCGTCAAGCCCGCGCCGGATCTTTACCTCCGCGCGGCGTCCCGATTGGGATTGAGCACCGCGGACTGCGTCGTCTGCGAGGATTCGACGAATGGATTGCTGGCGGCGAAGAACGCGCACGCCGGGCGGATCATTGCCCGCGCGGATCAACCGGAACGCGCCGCGGAGCTTCGCGCCGACACGGAAATCTATGCCGTCATCCCCGACTTCACGGGATTCTATCCGAAGTACATGGAGGATTGAGCCATGATCTATGACAACATTCCGGAGGGGACCGTTGTCCTCTCCATGGATTCGCTCGAAGGCCGACGCCATCTGCCGGTGCCGCCGTCCCTGACCGTATGCGTACGCGGACCGAAGTCGGCTTCTTTCCTTTATGAACTGCTGCGGGAGGAGTACCCGGAGACGCATCCGCTGACGCTGCTGCGTGACGGCGCGGAGATTTCCATCCCTCTCGCGGAGCTCAACACCGCGGATGTCGACGGCGCGGCGTATCTCATCATCCCGCCGCTGCCGGAACAGTACGCCTTCGAGACTTTCCAGAACACGATCGCCATCCTGCGCGGGCCGCACGGCTGCCCGTGGGACAAGAAGCAGACGCACCGGACGCTGCGGAATTACCTCCTCGAGGAGACGTACGAATTGCTCGACGCGCTCGACCGGGAGAACCGCGACGCCGTTCTCGAGGAGATGGGCGACGTCCTGCTCCAACTTGTCCTGCACGCGCAGATTGCCTGCGACGAACACGACTTCACCATGGGGGATGTCATCGCACACATCAATGACAAAATGATCTTCCGCCACGAACACGTCTTCGGCAGTCCCGAATCCATTGACCCGGATCAGGTGTCCGTGCGCTGGGAGAAGCTGAAGCAGAAGGAACGCGCCAAGGCCCACAAGACCGGCGGCCCGCTGGACGGGATCCCGACCGCCATGCCGTCCCTGGCTGTGGCGTCCGCGTATCAACGCCGCGCGGTCAAGCTCGGTTTTGACTGGGACGACCCGAATTGCGTGTGGGAGAAGTTAGACGAGGAAATCGCGGAGTTCAAAGCCGCCGCGAACCCGGATGAGCAATTGAAGGAACTCGGCGATGTGCTCTTCTGCGTCTCGAATATCGCGCGGACGAATGGCATTGATCCCGAAGCCGCGCTGCGGGAGGCGAATCTGAAGTTCGCCCGCCGCTTCCATTATGTTGAGCGCCGCGCCCGTGAACAGGAGAAGGACCTGTTCGGCATCTCGCTTGAGGAAAAGAAGAAGTATTGGGATGAATACAAAGCCATCGAACAAACCGAAAAAGCAGAGTAAAACCGGCGGGATCGTGCTCGCGGTCCTGACGGCGCTCTTTCTGATCCCCGCGCTCGTCATCGTCATCTGGTTCGGCAGCACCGCCTTCCGAACCACGAAGACCTCCGCCTTTCCCGGACGGGACCTGACCATCACCTACGCCGGACAGCGCTGCACGCTGGAAATGCCCGCCGGGACGGTCACCGTCAGCTCCCCGAAACGCGCCGCCGCGGAGATCAATTACGACCTGACCGCGTCCCTGAACTTCGACGGGGAGTTCCGATTGAAGGACTGCCGAGACGGCATCCCGAACTGGACCGTCTCCCTCGAAGGCGAAGCGGAGATTCCCGCCGCGGACGTGAAGCCCTACAGCACCATCCGCCAGCCGGTGCTTGAGCGTCCGGAGATCGAATACGAGTGGACATTCACGCCGAAGGCCCAATCCGCGGGCATCAACGGGCGTCTCTGGATGCGCGTCGTGGTGAGCGAAAAGGACGCCCCGGTGGAGAGCTGGGACATGCTGGTGAGGGACATTCCATTGAAATACACGGCGCTCTTCAGTGTCTCCCCGGTGTTCTGGTACCTGACGGCCGCAGTGTGCCTGGTGATCGGGCTGCTGTTCCTGATTCTCCTGCTGCAGTGGAG
>CAVIKW010000206.1:0-2641 GCA_963643375.1 Flexilinea sp.
TTCATATGCTGTATCGCTAATTATAAATGAAATTTCCCAATCCATCGCGAACGGCGCCCGCGGTCCGCGTTCATTATGCGTCTTCGGACCGGCCTTCGGCTGTGAATTATCTTTCTATGTATGAATACGTCCATCTTTCATATAAAGTTGCGGAATCAAAATCGTTGGGAAATTTTCTGTTTCATCCGGATATATTAATCAACAGAGAACGGCACTGATATATCGGATGTAAATGGAAACTCTTCATATATATTGACAAATTTAAGCCCTTGCATATTTGAAAATGCCGCGATATAATAGAAATTATTCTCTAATTAGATAATACATCGTGCCCGAGTCAGTTTGAAATCAGGAGTATTGGCCGTATGGAAAATCGCGAAAAAACTTGGACCCTTCTTATAGAACATTTGCCCGGTAAATCCGACAGGGATACCGGCTCGGCTTGGCTTCCGACTTGGATGCATCTGCTTGACACCGCCGGCATCATGAAGCACATCGCCGCTGAATGGCTGCCGGAGAATATCCGTGCGGAACTCAGCAGGGAGATGGGCATCGACGAATTCATTCGTGTCTGCCGGCTGGCCGCGCTGCTGCACGATCTCGGGAAGTTTACGCCGGTGTTTGTCGGCAAAATCGCGCCGAACATTCCCGGCTGCATGGAAGATCTTGCCGAGCGGGGACTGCATATCTCGACTGAAAGCGATGAATCCTTTTACCACGCTTCAGCAAGCGCGGCGATTCTGCTTCAGTATGGCTGTCCTGTATCCATGGCTGTCATCACGGCATCCCATCACGGTCTGCCGCCGGATATGAACGAATTCAGCAATATGAAAGATTACAGAGCGGCTATCCGCCGTAAATGTCAATCTGAGGGAGCGGAAGCCGAGCTTTGGCAGTCAATTCACCGGCAGTGGATTGATTACGCGCTGGAAATGACCGGATTTGCGTCTCTCGAAGCGGTTCCCCGGCTGGGAAAGCCGGCCCAGATGCTGATCACCGCGATGCTGATCATGGCGGACTGGATCGCGTCCAACCCTTCCTATTGCCCGCTCCTTCCGCTCGGAGACTGCGGCGCCATGGAGCTTTACCCGAAGCGCGTCGAAGACGCGTGGGCAAAGGTCGACCTGACGCTTCCCTGGGACGCGAAATGCGCCGAGATGGATGAAGAGCGTTTTCATGAAACCTTCGGATTCTCGCCGAACGCGATTCAGTCCGCGATTATTGATGCGGTGGAAAAAGGCAGCGGCGGGGGAATTTATGTCCTTGAAGCGCCGATGGGCTGCGGCAAAACGGAAGCCGCGCTGTCGGCTGCCGAGCGGCTTGACACACAGACCGGATGCGGCGGATTGTTCTTCGGGCTGCCGACAATGGCAACCGCGAACGGCATTTTCGAGCGTCTTGAGCCTTGGGCCGAGAAGCAGTCCGAGAATGACGACACCGCGAATTCCATCCGCCTGACGCACAGCATGGCCGAACTGAATGACCTCTACCATGAGCTGATGCAGAACTGCCGTCGGAACGCGCTCATTGACGACGAATCCGCCGAAAAAGATGACTCGCTGATCGTTCATGAATGGTTCTCCGGGCGGAAGCAGTCCCTGCTCGCGAATTTTGTCGTCGGGACGGTTGATCAGCTGCTGATGGCGACATTGGCGCGGAAGCATTTCATGCTCCGTCATCTCGGGCTCGCCGGCAAGGTCATCGTCCTTGACGAATGCCACGCCTACGACGCCGTTATGAATGTATATCTCGACCGTATGCTGAACTGGCTCGGGAAGTACAACACGCCGGTCATCATCCTCTCCGCGACGCTTCCCGCCTACCGCCGCGCGGATTTGATCAAAGCGTATCTGAACAACGACACCCCGGAATCCGACGTCGAATGGGAGAATTCGCAGGCGTACCCATTGCTGACGTGGACCTTGAACGGCAGAGTCATGCAGCAGGTGATTCCGCTCAGTGAACCACCGCATGACGTCTTGATTGACTCCGTCAAAGAGGAAGACATCACCGCTTATCTGCGGACCAATCTCGCGAACGGCGGGTGCGCCGGGGTCATTGTCAATACCGTCCGCCACGCGCAGAGACTGTATACGGAGCTGACCATGGCGTTTCCGCCGGAGCAGGGGTGGAAAATCAAGCTGTTCCATTCCGGCTTCCTCGGACCGGACCGCAGCGAACGCGAAGCGGAATTGATGAAGCAGATCGGAAAACATTCAACGCCGGAGACCCGCGACCAAACGATCATCATCGGCACACAGGTATTGGAACAGTCGCTGGACCTTGACTTTGACCTGATGATCACGGAGCTCTGCCCGATTGACCTGCTGCTGCAGCGCATCGGCCGGCTCCATCGTCACAAGCGCGTCCGCCCGCAGAACCTCCGGACCGCGCACTGCGCCGTGATTGAGACAGGAGACCCGAAGGAGGACAAAAATTACAAGAACGCCATCGCGATTTATACGGAATATCTGCTGACCCGTACGAAGGCGCTGCTCCCGGAGAAGATTTCAATCCCGACGGATATTTCTCCGCTGGTGCAGGCTATCTATACAAAAGGAAACGGCAATTCGGAATCCAAGGCGGAATCCGAATACAGAGAAAAAATCAGTATCGCCGAGCGGGAGGGAGAGCAATACTG
>CAVIKW010000207.1:0-2602 GCA_963643375.1 Flexilinea sp.
AAGCAGATCATCGACGGGCTTTCCGATTATGTCGTGCTGCCGGAAGGCGGCGTCGGCCTGGATGTCGGATGCGGCAGCGGCGCGTTGACCATTGCCTGCGCGAAGAAGAATCCGCGGGCGCGGATGGTCGGCATTGACCGCTGGGGCATCGAGTACTCCTCCTACAGCAAGCTCCTCTGCGCCCAAAACGCGGAAGCGGAAGGCGTGAGTAATGTTGAGTTTGGCAAGGGCGATGCGAATAAATTGGATTTCGCCGACGGGAGCTTTGATGCCGTCACCAGCAATTACGTCTATCACAATATCCCGGTCAGAGACCGTCAGGTTCTCCTGCGCGAGACGCTGCGCTGCCTGAAGAAGGGCGGCACCTTCGCCATCCACGATATCTTCTCGAAAGCGAAATACGGCGACATGGAGAAGTTCGTGCGGGAGCTCAAGGACAGCGGTTACGAGAGCGCGGAGTTGATCGACACCACGAATGGGATGTTTATGTCCCATAAAGAAGCCTTTTGGATGGAGCTCGCCGGCTCGGCGATTCTTTACGGAAAGAAATAAGGGATCGGACTGCCGACGAACAGGTGAGGATGAGATTATGAGCGAATTGGCTAAAAACAGCGTGGAGCGGACGTTGTGCATCCCTCTGTGGTGCCGGGCGATTGCGGTAAAGAAACTGCCGCGAATTCTGCCGGATGAGGACGCGGTTCGCATTCTGCGGGAAATGGGCGAAACGAAACCGCCGACGGTTCTCTACAACATGGAATGTGCCGCGCTGACGGGCGCGATTCGTCAATATGATTTTGCCTGTGAGATCGGCGAATATTTGAAGGCGCATCCGAAGGCGGCAGTCGTTGAGCTCGGCGCCGGGCTTTCCTGCCTGCGCCGGCAGATGAAAAACGACACCAATCCCTGGATCAATATTGATCTGCCGGATGTAATCGCGTGCCGCGAGAAATACATCCCGCGCGGGGAGAATGAAACGAATCTGGCGTACGACCTGACCGACCACGGTTGGTTTGAGAAAATCCCTTACGAGCCGGAGAACGGAATCATCTTTATTGCCGCCGGCGTGCTGCATTATTTCACGCTTGAAGCGGCGAAAAGCCTGCTCTCGGATATGGCGGTGAAGTTCCCCGGCGGCCGTTTTGCCTTTGATTTTATCAGCGAAAAGAATATGAAAGACGGCAACCGAAAAGTGAGAGCAACCGGGAATGATACGCAGCTGCTTTTCGCGCTGAACAACGCCGAAGAGATCTATTCGTGGTCCGATCGTGTGGCGGCTGTTTCGCAGCGGAGTTATCTCGAAGGCTATCCGGTTGCGGGAGTTCGTTATAACCCGATTACGCGGCTGTATATCCGCTCCAAGCGGGATAAGCTGTTCATGGCGCGTGTGGACTTCAAATAAGCGGAGTCCGCGGGAAAGAGGAGAAAGCAATGTCAAGACAAGACAAGTTCAAGAAACCGATACCGGAGATCGTTGGGTATTTGAATCGATACGCCGCGGAAGTCCTTCACGAACCGACCGAAGAATTGCAGCGGAAGGCGGAGGAGATTTACGCGAAGATGGTTGCCGAGACACCGGAAATCGGCGGCGCGGACAACCCCATGGCGGACAATCTTTATCAGTTCATAACCTTCTGCGCTTATTACGAGGCGTCGGATCATCGGATTGATGAGAACTGCGTCCCGTATGTCAGCGGGCTGATGATGGAAAAGAAAAAGAACATGGTCAAACTGATCAACCTCAACAAGAAATCAAGTGTATGGTTGATGAATCAGATTTTGAAAATCGTTGCCGGCATGACCGCGAAGAAAACCGCCGCCGGTGAGTGGGGAAACACTTGGCGCATCGAGCACAATCCGGAAGGGCACAAGGAAGGTGTCTGCTATGTCCTGCGCAGCTGTCCGCTTATGGCGTTCGCGAAGGCGCACGGATATGAAAACATGATGCCGCATTTCTGCCTGGTTGACCATCAAAGCGCCGCGTTGATGCACGCGAAGCTGATTCGTTTTGAAACCGAAGGAACCGGCGGCAGCTGCTGCGATTACTGGTTCGTCGGGGATCAGAGCGAAACGGCGAAGAAATACGCCGATCTGCCGCAGAAATAGGCTCGTCTGTTCGGGTTGGAGCAGTAAGGTATGAAGATGAATATCAAGCGCATGCAGCAGCGGCTTGCCGAGCGCCCGCACGAGAGCAGCGTCACGGCATTGACTTACGAGCACGGGACGCATTTCGTCTTCCCCGACACGATGCTGCGGATGATGCTGCCGATCGGGTCGAGCCTGTTCGTCAGCCTGATGTTCAAAGACGGCCGCCGTTTCTCGAAGGAATGCCGGCAGACACGGATCGATATTGGCCAAAAGACGCGGGACGCGATTTTGGAATGGTGAAAGGAAATTGATATGGCGAGAACAAGTTCCGAATATAAAAAGCTGTCGATTAATGAATTCACGCGGGCCGCGGAGAAATACGAGACCGACAAGGCCGGGATCTATCAGCTGTGCAAGGAAGACTATCCGGAGATCATCGCGATTCTGAAGGAACGTCCGTTCAACGACCTGCTGGACGCCGGCTGCGGACCGGCTCCGCTGCTCAGCGCGCTCTGCG
>CAVIKW010000208.1:0-2561 GCA_963643375.1 Flexilinea sp.
CGATGCTCGATATTGGAGCACCCGACTCCTTTTTCGGGCGATTAAGCCTTCCCCTCGAGGGGCGGCTGCTGACGCAGCCTGCACCTCATCCACCGCTATCGCGGTCCCCCTTCCCCTCGAGGGGAAGGCTTAAGCGCGGTCTAAATTAAGGCTTGTCTCCCATTGGCAATTGCCTTGATTAATGTTGTCCGGTCTCTGGTCTCTGGTCTCTTGTACCCGGTCTCCGGTCTCTTGTACCCGGTCACTCCTCATCCTCTTCCTCCGTGGGAATTCCCTCCGTCCCCGGGCCGTATTCGAAGATGTCGGACCAGGCGGCGTAGTGCGTCTCGAAGACGTCGTTGATGTGGATGAGGCCGTTCTCGTAGACCGTGCGTTCAATCGTGACGTCGGCGCCGTCAATGCCCCAGTCGACCTGTTCAATCACGCCCGCCGGGAGATCGGGGTTTTCGTTGTAGATCGGGTCGCCCTCGGGCTCGATGTTCGTCAGGCCGCTGCTCGTGTAGTCCACGTAGCGGTTGACATCGGTCGAATAGAACCGCCATTGCAGACGATTGAGTTCGGTGTTGACGTCGGTCTCCATGAGAATCCAATACGGCGTGTCGTTCGTGAATTTCAGGTCGAGGTCCGGCAGGTAGACAGCCGCGTCGAGGCCCGCGAGGCCGGGATCAAGCTGGCGGTCGGCGAGGCGTTCGTAATAATAGACGCGGTAGCCGTGGGCGTGGCGCTCGTTGATCTCGAGGCCGTAGAAGAAGGCGGCGCGGAACAGGGTCGTGCTGACCTGGCAGAGGCCTCCGCCGACATCCTGAACGGTCTCGGAGCCGAAGATGACGGACGACTCCGCGAAACCGGTCTCCTTCGAGACTTCGCCGACAACATCCGCCATGGAGAAGGTCTCGCCGGGGGCAATCAATACGCCGTCCAGCTTGCCGGCGCCGACTTGGATGTTCTGAATGCGGGCGTCGTCGGAGTAGAAGAAGTAGGTGTTCTCGGTGTGAACGAGTTCGCGGATGCCGAGGTCGGCCGCGGTCTCGGTGCCGGTCAGGTTCGGGGACTTGACGGTCATGGCGACTTCCGCCTGGTTCGCGCCGTCGCGGATGGAGGCGGCGATGTTGGCCATCGAAGCCTCAATGTCAATTTCCCGCCCCGGCTCGGGCTCCTGGATCATCTCGAGCTCGCCGGTGTATTCATTGAAATGGTAGCGGGCGTCCTGCGCGTCGCGGTAGATGTCGTTGCCGATCTCGAGCAGCTTGGTGTAAAAAATGTCCGCCTTCGGCGTCATGTTGATGCTGACGTTTCCGTCGGTGATGACGGGCTCGAAGTTGATCATCCCGGCAAGAACATCCGCGGGGATGGTTCCGGCCGGCAGGGCGCCGCGGTCGTCATTCGTATAGAGCACGAAGTCGCGGCTCAGCAGGGAGGTGAGGATTTTCTTCTGCTCCTCCAATGAGGCGGTCGACGGCTCCACCACGGTCACGGGCAGGTCAATGTCCGCGGCCTGCAGGTTCCCGGCGTAGATTTGGACAATGGTCATCGTCATCTCACGGTCGAGCCAGCGTCCGCTCTTGCCGGGGACAATCACGACCTCGGAGCCCTGCAGGAGGATGGAGGGGTCTTCCATCGGCTCGTCAATCTCCTCCGCGATCTTGGTGATGAAGTTGAAGGCAACGCGTTCGTCGAAGAGGTAGACGGGGTCGAGCTTCTTCCCGCGCAGGAGCGCCGCGATGCGTTCCGTGACCTGACTGCCGACGGAACCCGTCCGCCCGACATTCATGGCGGCGTTGACCATCACATCCGTCTGCGCGTGGAAACCGAGCTCCTCCGGCGAAGCGGACCAGCTGCGGTCTTCGTATTTGAATCCGAAATTGCCGTCGAAGGGGTAGCGGATGCGTTCATTAATAGCGGCCGCCGCTTCCTCCGCGGACATCCCGCCGACATCCACGGACCCGACGCTCACCCCGCGGTAGATCTTCCCGGAGTACGAGCCGGCGTAAATCAATATCGCGCACACAAACAAAACCAAGCCCAGCGCCAATCCGCCGAGCACGATAAACACCACCCGCGCGAGGGTGTTGGGGTCGGAGTCTTCATAGTCGATCATGGTTAAGAGTATAACATAAGAGCAGGGAGGAGTTGGAAGAGAGACCGGAGACCGGAGACCGGATAACATTAATCAAGGCTATTGACAATGGGAGACACGCCTTAACTTAGACCGCGTTTAAGCCTTCCCCTTGAGGGGAAGGGGGACCACGTTAGTGGTGGATGAGGTGCAGGCTGCGTCAGCAGCCGCCCCTTGAGGGGAAGGGGGACCACGTTAGTGGTGGATGAGGTGACCTGAACACCCGCTCCCCTTCGCGGAGCGTTAGCCCCAAAATAACACAAGCGCCCGATATGGAAGCCGCGCTCAAATCATGTTATCTGGTCTCTGGTCTCTGGTCTCTCTTTACCAATTGCGCCCGATATGGAAGCAGGCTTCCGAGCATGTTATCCGGTCTCCGGTCTCTTACCACTTGACTTTCTCGCCCAAATAAAGTAGAATGATATTGCGTTCGGGCGGGACCGGC
>CAVIKW010000209.1:0-2481 GCA_963643375.1 Flexilinea sp.
CGCCTTCACCGCCGCAATGGGTGAGGATGATGTCCGCCTCGTTTTTCACCTGTTCGTTCGCGTCCGCCGGGCAGACAGCGCAGCCGGCGATCGGGAAGCAGGGGAGGTCGTTCAGGTCGTTCCCGACGTAAATCACCTCGGCGGGGTCAATGCCTTTCTTGGCAATGTACTCGCGGAGGATGTCCGCCTTCTTCAGCGTGCCGTGAATGCAGGGGATGTTGAGCTTCTCGCAGCGGCGCGCGACGACGGGATTCATCTCGGAGGAGATGACGACGACTTCGATGTCTTTCTTCTCACGCAGCAGGCGCAGCCCCATCCCATCGGAACGGGAGCAGCGGACGGACTCAACGCCGTTCTGGTCAACGGTGACGTGATCGTCGGTCAGCACGCCGTCGAAATCGAGGGCGAGGAGCTTGACGGTCTTCGGCAATCCGCGGCGGCGCTGCCCCGGCCAGACCATATCCAGCCCGGCGTGGCGCACCAGCCATTCGTAACGCACCCAGTCGAAGGGCGTGTCAATATCAATCGTGAAGTCGGGATCCAGGAACAGCGGGAGGATGTTCTTCCCGCTCATGGAGTCGCCCGCCATGAAGGTCCGCTCCGGGCGGATGGCGTCAATGTGGCCGGTCTGCCAATAGATGACCGGCAGCTTCTGACGGGGCGCGTTGTACGGCTCGTCAATGCCGTCCACCTTCAAGAGTCCGTTCATGTATCCGCTCTCCGGGTCGACGCGCCACATTTTGTGCGGGTTCTCCCCGGCCTCCACCACACCGCGGACGGAATCCGCTTCGGGGTGGTCCATCAGCAGGCGCACCGCGTCGTCAACCAAAGTCCGCGGACGGGCGGGCGAGGTCGGACGGAGCTGCAGGACAATGTCGGGGACGTAGCCTTCGTTCTCTTTCAGCCAGGTCAGGGCGTGGCGGAAAACGGGGAGGTCGAGCGAATTGTCGGCGGCGAACTCGGCCGGGCGCAGGAACGGCGTCTCGGCACCCCATTCGCGGGCAACGGCGGCAATTTCCTCATCGTCGGTGGAGACGATGACGCGGGTGCAGAGTTCGGACTGCAGGCCCGCCGCGACGGAGTACGCGAGCAGCGGATAGCCGGCGAAGAGCTTGATGTTCTTCCGCGGGATTCCCTTCGAACCGCCGCGCGCCGGGATGATGGCGAGGACTTCGGGCTTCTTTACCATGCGGTCCATCCGCCGTCTACGACCAGGTTCGCGCCGGTCATGTATGTGGAGGCGTCGGAGCAGAGGTAGAGCACCGCGCCGTTCATTTCGTCTTTGTGCGCCATTCTGCCGAGGACGGCGCGGGCGGAGTAATGCCGGACGAATTCATCGTCGTTGCCGTTGAACACGCCGCCCGGGGTCAGGCAGTTCGCGCGGATGCCGGTGCCGGCGTAGTAGGTGGCGAGGTAGCGGGTCAATCCGAGGACGCCCGCCTTGGTGACGGAGTAGAACACCGGCTTATACTGTCGGTTGTTCGGGTCCATGCCTTCTTTTTCGTAGATGCGCTGGTCCGGGCCGACGAGGCCGTAAGTGGAGCAGATGTTGATGATGACGCCGTGGTTCTGCTTCTTCATCGGTTTCACGGCAGCCTGAGCGCAGAGGAAGAGCCCGGTCAGGTTGACATTGAGCGCGTCCTGCCACTGCTTCAGCGGATAGTCCTCGAAGTTGTTCGTGTTCCGCGCGTGAGTCGCGTCGAATTTCGGGTCCATCGCAGCACTGCAAACCAGCGCATCCAGGCGGCCGGTCTTCTCAACGGCGAACGCCGCCATGGCCTGGGTGGAGTCGGGATTGGTGACGTCAAGCTGAAAAGCGTGAGCCTTGCCGCCCGCGGAACGGATAGTTTCCACGGCGGACTCGGCCAATGAAAGGTTCAGGTCGGCGACGACCACATCCGCGCCGGCTTGGGCCAGTGTTTTCGCGAACTCTGTTCCGAGCAGCCCCGCGCCGGTGACAACGGCCGTCTGCCCGTCCATACGGAATTTATCAAATATATCGTTCATCGATACCTCTTTTTCAATGCGTAGGTCTATGGTTATTATAACAGGAAAAACAGAGTGGAGAGTGGAGAGTGAAGAGTGGAGTTAATTGCGCCCGTCACTCGAGCACCCGTACCCCACGCGAAGCGGCGTTAGGCCTTCCCCTCGTAGGGGAAGGGGGACCGCGTCAGCGGTGGATGAGGTCTGCGGTAGCCCAGACCGCCCGATATTGCAATCCACGCCCAAGTGAGACCGTGCTAAGGCCTTCCCCTCGAGGGGAAGGTAGGAACGCGCTCGGAAAAGTAAGCGGGTCTTCGAATGTCCGGCGCCGCGGCAACGCTTCGCTCGCCGGATTGCAGAAATCATGCTCCAATTATGTTATCCGGTCTCCGGTCTCTGGTCTCTTTAAAAACTGCACCCGCTATTGCAAGCCAAGCCATAATTTAGACCGCGCTTAAGCCTTCCCCTCGAGGGGAAGGGGGACCGCGTCAGCGGTGG
>CAVIKW010000210.1:0-2481 GCA_963643375.1 Flexilinea sp.
AAGCCTTCCCCTTGAGGGGAAGGGGGACCGCGTTAGCGGTGGATGAGGTGACCCGCGGACACGCCCCCCTTCGCGGAGCGTTACCTTTATCAATCACTTCACAGCGAAGCGCTTCTTCACCCGGCCGTACTCCCGGAAGAAGTAAATATTCTCCGCGATGGCCGTCAGGAACCAGGCAACCGTGTAGAGCAGGTAGAGCGACGGAATTGTGTGGAAATGCGCAAAGATCGTATAGATCCAGATAATGCGGAAGACAACCGTCCCCAAGATCACGATCACCGTCGGCACGGCAGTCTGTCCGAGGCCGCGGGCACCGGCGATGGCGTTATCCATGAACGGCGAGATGCAGTACGAGAGCGACATGATCGCCACCCGCGTCAGCGCGCTCTGAACGACCTCGGGGTCGTTCGTGAAAATGGAAAGCAGCGGCACGCGGAAGAAGTAGAACAAAAGGCCGGTCACGAATGAAAACACGAACGAGTACACCGTCGTGACGATATACACCTTCATAATGCGGTCCGCGTTCCGGGCACCGTAATTCTGGGCGATGAAGCTCGTGCACGCGATATAGAAGGCATTGAGCATTTCAAACTCGATCGTGTCAAGGTTCAGCGCCGCGGAGTTCCCCTCCACAACGATATGATCGAAAGTGTTCACGGCGGACTGTACGAAGAGGTTGGACACCGCGAAGAGCGAATACTGCGCCATCGACGGCAGGCTGATGTTCAACAGGTTCTTGAGAATGGTGCCGTCGGATTCCTTCAAGTTCGGACGCATGCGGTAGATGCGGTCGGTCGTGAGGATATCCCGGAAGATCAGCCCGGCGGAGAGATACTGCGAGATGACGGACGCGATTCCGACGCCGGCAGCACCGAGTTTGAAAACAATGACGAAGACGAGGTTCAGGATGATATTGACAATGCCCGCGGCGGTCAGGTATTTCAGCGGCTTTTTCGTGTCGCCCGCTGCCGACAGCACCGCGTTGCCGTAATTGTAAATCGCGAGCGCCGGCGAGCCGAGCATATAGATTTTGAAGTAGAGGATGGCGTCCGCGATGAGCTCATCCTTGGTCCCGAGCATATGGAGAACCGGGCCGGCGAGGAACTGCCCCAGCGCCAGGACGAGAATCCCGGTCGCCAGACACATCCAGAACCCGGTCTGGAGGCACTTCTTCACCTGCTCGTCGTCATCCGCCCCGATATAGCGCGCCGTCAAGGCATTCACGCCGTTGCCCATGCCGAGGAACCAGCTCGTGGTCAGGGAAATCAGAATGGTCGTCGAGCCTACCGCTCCCAGCGCGATGGACCCGGCGAACTGTCCCGCCACGGCCACATCCGCGAGGTTGAAAAACACCTGCAGCAGGTTCGTAAACATCAGCGGCAGACTGTAAAGAACGATATTCTTCCACAAATTGCCTGTTCTCATTTCCATAAGAGACACCTCAAAAAACAAGTTTCAACGACTTCATAATCATCTTATCACCATTCGGGGGAAAACAGGACGGAGACCGGCTTGAGGAGTGACCGGGGAAGGTAAGTCAACAGTCAGCAGTCAATAGTCAATAGCGGCGCCGGATAAGGGGATTGAGTCTGCGGGTCACCTCATCCACCGCGAAGCGGTCCCCCTTCCCCTCCATAGGGGAAGGCTTAAGCGCGGTCTAAGTTAAGGCTTGTCTCCCATTGTTGATTGCCTTGATTAATGTTATCCGGTCTCCGGTCTCTAAACAAAAAATCGGGCTCCGAAAGGAGCCCGGTTTTTTGTTTTACTGATTCATTTCGTACGGTTCGGAGCTTACAATCGACGCGCGGATCAGCTGGCGGCGTTCGTATTCATCCGTGACCAGGTTGTAGTTATCGCAGGTCACCAGGGTGAGGGAGCGCTCGCCGATCTGCTGGAACATCTCGTAGACATCCGACGGCTGGGTGATGAACTTCTCGGTCACCTGATAGGTGTACTTGTACCCATCGCTGCCGTAGATGATGATCTCATCGCCGATGTTCAGGTACTCGAGGTTCTTGAACACACCCTGCGAATAGTAGTGGCCGGTCAGGGCGGAGTTGCCGGCGTACGGCAGGTAGGAACCGCCTTCGAGTTCGCCGACGTAGTTGCCGAGGGTGGAGAGGTCCCAGCCCTTCTCGCCGTCGCCGTCCTGATAGTAGACATGGACAATCGGAATCGGGGTCTCGATACCCAGGCCGATAGCCGGGATCTCAATGGAGTTGCCGGTGAAGACGAAGTTCGTGGCTTCCGGGATGGATTCGCGCATGGCCTTCGGGCGTTCCTTCAGCGGGCTGCGGAGGGAGATGCCGGTGTCCGGGATCTTCTTGACGTTGTCGCATTCCTTGACCGGGATCGTGAAGTAGAGATGGGAAATGTTCATCGTGTCTTCGCGCATATAGGCAATGCGGTATTCGTCGCCGGTCGGGTAGGACTCGAGGTACGCGGTACCGCCGTTGATGGTGACCTTGGTGTAAGCCGGGA
>CAVIKW010000211.1:0-2467 GCA_963643375.1 Flexilinea sp.
ATCTACCTTCCCCTATGAGGGGAAGGGGGACCGCTTGCGGTGGATGAGGTCCGCGGTAGCCCACCACGCCCGCCATTGCAAGTCAAGACTTAATTTAGATTGCGCTATTGTCCTTCCCCTCGAGGGGAAGGGGGACCGCTCCGCGGTGGATGAGGTGACCTGCACACCCGCTCCCCTTCGCGAAGCGTCATAAAATTGAAGAGTGCTGCGCGGAACGCGCAGCACTCTTTCGATAACTCCACTCTCCACTCTCCACACTCCACTCTGTAATAAAAAAGCGCCCGACAATGGAAATCAACCTTTCCCCTGCCGAGCGCCTCTATTGACTATTGACTACTGCCTACTGCCTATTGCCTCACCTACGAATTCTTCATCACGATCGACTCAACCAAATTCGAGAGGTCCTCAATGTCGTCCATGACATCCTCGAGGCGGATGTAGATCTCCTTCTTGGAGATGAGCGTCTTCGGGTCGGATTCGTTGGCGAAGAGCTTGTGCATGGATTCGCGGTAGATGCGGTCGCCGACTTCCTCGAAGTTGTTGATCTCGATGATCTGGTCGGTGAGGGTGTTGTCCTTCTTGAAGTTCTCCAGCTTGCCGAGGAGGACGAGGAGGGAGTCGATGCCCTTCTGAATGATGTCCATGTACTTCAGCATCGTCTCGTCGATCTCGCGGACGTCGTACTCGTAGATGGTGATCATGATGTCCTCAATCGCGTCGACGAGGTCGTCAAGGGTCTTCGCCATCAGGTCAATGTCCTCGCGTTCGAGCGGGGCAATGAACTCGCGGCTGAGGCGTTCGATGATCTCATGCTGCTTCTGGTCGGCGGCATGCTCGATGCCGTGGAGCTCGATGATGTTGTCCTTGACCTCCTCGTACTTGAAGTTCTCCATCAGCTCCTTCGTCTTCTTGCAGAGCTCGGCGGAGAACTGCGCCTGGGCCACGAAACCGTCAAAATAATAATTGTCGCGTTTGTTATTTTTACCGAACATCTCGAATCTCTCCTATGATCAGAAAATCAGCATGAAGGCTTTCGCCATCAGATAACCGATAATGCCGCAGCCCGGGAACGTCAGCACCCAGGTCAGGACCATTTCTTTCACCACGCCCCAGTTCACGGACGAAACGCGCTTCGCGGCGCCGACGCCCATGATCGCGGTGGTTTTTGTATGCGTTGTGCTGACCGGCAGGGACAGCGTAGAGGAAATCAGCAGGCAGATGGCGCCCGCCAGGTCCGCGCAGAAGCCTTGATAGGTTTCAAGCTTGACCATATCCATACCGACGGCTTTGATGATACGGTAACCGCCGATGGAGGTCCCGATCCCCATGGTCAGGGAGCAGAGGACCATCAGCCAGATCGGGATAACAAAATTCTCCACGTTCGCCTCCCCCTTGGCGAGGAAAGCTCCGAGGAGAAATACGCCGATGAATTTCTGTCCGTCCTGAGCGCCGTGCATGAATGCCATCGCCGCGCCGCCGCAGCACTGGGCCGTCTTGAAGAAGCGGGTGGTCTTGGAACGTTCGATGCCGCGGCAGATGGCGGTGGTGATCTTCGCGATGATCCAGCCGAGAGCGTAGCCGAGGATGGTGGAGAGGACGAGGCCGTAGATGACCTTGATCCATTCGCCGCCGTTGATGCCGCGGATGCTGCCCTGAATGGCAATCGCCGCGCCGGAAATACCCGCGATCAAGGCGTGGGATTCGCTGGTCGGGATTCCGAAGAACCAGGCCGCGACAGCCCAGGTGACGATGGCCACCATTGCCGCGCACATACCGATCATCGCCGTGTGCGCGTCTCCGCCGAAGTCGACCATATTGTAAAGGGTCGCGGCGACCTTCGCGTCAAGCATGGTCATGATCAGGACGCCGAGGAAGTTGAAAGCGGCGGCCATCATGACAGCCTTCCGCGGGTGCATTGCCCGCGTCGCGACGCAGGACGAAATCGCGTTCGGCGCGTCCGTCCAGCCGTTGACGAAAATCACCGCCAAGGTCAATATGACCGTGATGGTGAATGGCAGGTTCGTAGTGAACTGCTTGATAAACTCCGCGAATGTAATTGTCATGAGGCACTCCGTTGAACAATTGTGCGATAAGCGAACCATAATCCGCATTTATAGTATACCCGATAATTACGGAAATTTATCGATGGATAAGAATAATGCATACAAAAGCAGGGAGGAGTGAGGAGTGAGGAGTGAGAACAAGAAGACCAGAGCCCGGGAACAAGAGACCAGAGACCAGAGACCAGATAACATTATCGAAGACCCGTTTCCATATCGAGCGCGCTTGTGGAGAAGAGACCGGAGACCGGGAACAAGAGACCGGATAACATAATTGGAGCGAGACTTCAAATATTGCGGCGAGCGAAGCGTTGCCGCGTTGCCGGACATTGTAAGTCAAGCCTTAACTTAGGCCGCGCTTAAGCCTTCCCCTTGAGGGGAAGGGGGACCGCTCCGCGGTGGATGAG
>CAVIKW010000212.1:0-2463 GCA_963643375.1 Flexilinea sp.
GGATAATATTGACCGGCAGCATATCGTAAGCCGGGGAAAGAACATAATCACAGCTCCCGGGTTCGGTTTCTATCAGGGAGAAGTTCTTCAGGTGCATGTCGGAATTCCCGACGATGAACGAGAACACGAGCCGCGCGAAAAACTCGCTGATGTCGAGACCTTCCCGGCAGGAGTAATGCTTGATAATCTTTCCGCATCTTTCATATGAACCGCGATATTTATCGAGTGACGACCGGTTGTCAAGCTGGCAGAAATCTTCCATCGCGAATTTCTGTACCGGCCGCTTGGACGCAGATTGAATACGCCTGTCGATTCGTTTTGTGATGTACGCGTTCAGTTCGGGTTTCCCCAGCGTGATCATCGCGAACGGAACAACGGAAATGCCGCAGCGTTCCGCCATTCGCATCGTCAGGTATTCTGCCTCCGGGAGCTGCTCGTATTCCTCTGTCTGCGGTTTCAGAATGTAGCCGGCGGGATAATCAATCAACGTCAGACGCGGTTGATCTCCTTGCGTGAGGTGGAGCGAGATTTTCTTCTGTACACCCGGAACAGTCAAACCGCGATTGACGGATTGCTCGGCAAGTTTCTCCAGCAGTTCCGCCGAAAGGTCAATAAACGGAAGCGTACGCGTTCCGAAAAAGGACCGGACACAGGATGAATGCCAAGACATCCGCAGTTCTTCCGCGGATGCGTTTTCGGATATGGGTTTCCCACAGCACAGGCAGTTCATTTCTCCTCCGGTGTGATGCTGACATTCCCGACGCAGTCTCTGCAGGCGGCAAGCAGCAGACCGAAACGGTCGTTGGGATCAATTTTCCAATTCCGCGTCACGACATTCAGCAGCCAGCCTTCCGGGATCAGTCCGTCAAAAAAGGGAAACAGACCGTGAGATTCGTACGCCTCTTCCCGCCGAGGCAGTGTTAAGCTGACTGCCGGTCCGTTGTAACCGCTTTCGTAAACGAATCGGTACCCGGAATCGGTTTCGCTCAAAGTTCCGGCTCTTGTCTCATTGACAAAAACCGCGGCTGTCCTAAAGCTCTTCGTCATCGTGTTTGATCCTTCCCGGGACGGCGTGGGCGCTGAACATGCGGAGGGCTTGGTTGACCTTGTCCATGCGGACCGTCTCTTTCCCCTGCTCCAGGTCGCGCACGAAGCGGAGGCCGAGCCCCGACCGCAGGGCGAATTCCTTCTGCGTCAGTCCCGCCTTCTTGCGGTTCGTTTTGATAAATTCGGCGATCTCATTCATGTTTCGAATTATACCCTATCGGGACGAATATTGCAATATTCGGTGGAATTATCCCTTATCGGGTATAATCTCGTGAAAATCCGCGGAATTATACCATATCGGGTATAAAGCCGCGGCGTAAATACTTGAACCGCAATTTCGTTTAAATCCCGTGAATCAGAGTAAAATAGATAACAAATCTGCGTGAAGTGAGGTATACACGTATATGAAATCGAAGATTCAAATCGTCATTCTTACAGCCGGGTACGGCTCCCGTCTGCGTCCGCTGACCTGGTCTAAGCCGAAGCCGCTCGTCGCCATCGCCGGCAAGACCTCCCTCGACTACCTGCTGGCCGAGTTCAAAGACCTCGGGAACGACTTCGAGCCCGAGTATATCTTCGTCATCTCCCCCAACGGCTGGTCCATCAAGACCTACATGGAAGAGAATTACCCGAACCTGAACTGCAAGTACGTCGTCCAGGAAGAGATGAAGGGGCAGTCCCACGCCGTCTACGTCGCCCGCGACCTGATTGACAGCCCGATGATCATGACCTTCGCCGACACCCTGATCAACGTCGACCTCTCCTGCCTGAAGGACGAGAAGCGCGACGGCCTCGCTTGGTGCCAGTACACCGAGGATCCCCGCCGCTTCGGCGCCGCTGTCCTCAATGCCGACGGCCGCGTGGAACGCTTCATCGAAAAGCCGCAGACCATGGAACATAAGATGGTCATCGTCGGCTTCTACTACTTCAAAGACGGCAAGAAGCTCATCTCCGCTATCGAAGAGCAGATTGAGAAGAACATCTCCCTGAAGAACGAGTTCTACATCGCCGACGGCATCAACATCATGCTGCAGAACGGCGCGGACTTCGGCATTCGTGAAACCGACGCCTGGGTTGACGCCGGCGTCCCGGAGACCGTGATCTCCACGAACCGCTTCTTCCTCGAACGCGGCAATGACAACTCCGCCGAAGCCGCCAAGCGCGAAGGCGTCACCATCATCCCGCCGGTCTACGTCGACCCGTCCGCCGAAGTTGAACGCTCCGTCATCGGCCCGTATGTTTCCATCGCGGCCGGCTGCAAGGTCAGCGAATGCGTGCTGAAGGATACGATTCTCGACAAAGACACCGCCATCTCCGGCCTGGTTGCCCATGACACCATGATCGGCGCCAAGGCTGCCGTCGACGCGAAGGACCGCAAGCTCTTCATCGGCGACAATTGCAAAATGGAGATCTGAG
>CAVIKW010000213.1:0-2451 GCA_963643375.1 Flexilinea sp.
TCCTTCCCCTTGAGGGGAAGGAGGACCCGCTCCGCGGGAGATGAGGTGACCTGCACACCCGCTCCCCTTCGCGGAGCGTCATTAAATGCGAAGAGCGCGGCAGGCCGCGCTCTTTCGATAACTCCTAACTCCTAACTCCTCACTCCTCACTCTCTTCATCCACCGCATCCAAGTCCTGCAAATGCATGAAGTTCTTGCGGAAGTAGTGCCGCAGGCCGTAGCTGAGGCGTTCCACCATCAATCCCTGCGACGCCTTCGCGACCTTGAAATACTTGTCGAAGCCCAGTTCCGGGATCACGCAGTCGATCCGCTCTTCTGTCTCGTTGCAGGCGGCGTATTCATTCAACCGGTCCTGCGTCTTGAGCAGGAAGGCGCGCATGTTCTCAATCTCATCCTTCGTCACCAATCCCGAACGGCCGGCGACGATCTTGCATCCTTCGTCAAGCCGCGCGTCCATCTCGGAGAGGGTCTGCAGCCAGGGGCCGATCTCGGCGTCCCCGAGGAAGGGGACTTGATTGCTGACAACGGCATCGCCGACGAAGATCACCTTCCGCGCGGGGACCTCAACCCAGGCGGCACCGATGGCGGGACCGGGATGCGATTGGAGGTCGAGCTGCAGTCCGCCCTGGTTCATCACCATGCGGCGGGAGAACACGATCTCCGGGTAAATCCAGCGGAAGCCGTTCTGAATCTTGAGCTGTTCCCACTCGGAACCGGATTCGCGGCTGATCGGCTTGAAGGTCACGGGGCGGGCCTGATAGAGCGCGAGGACATTCTGCTGGGCGATGATGCTGCATTCCAAATAGCGGGAGCCGATCGTGCGGTCGTAATGCGCGTCGAGGAGGATGATCTGCTGGAGGAGCTTCTTCCGTCCGGTGACGATATTCCGCCACAGACGGGCATGCTCCGGCAGCAGCGGCGCGTCAATGTACGTCACACGATCCTGTTCGAGTACGGCGCCGAGGGTGACGCCGGTGTATTCGGTTTCGATTAATATATTTTCAGCGATTTGTTTCATTCAATTCTTCCCATTCAAACAATGACACCGCTTATTCTATCAAAAGAAACCCGTCAAATCGGCAACGGGTGACAGCAAACCGTCAAAACCCGGCGCGGCTGTCCGGGATTATATAATGAAGGAGCCCCGCTGTCCGCGGAGCTCCTTCTTGAATTCCGAAATCGGTTTACAGACCGCTCATCGTGAAAGTGCAAATGCAGGAGATATAGTCCCAATAACCGTTCTGGTCCATGCAGTCGTCGTATTCCTCTTCGTGGTCCGCGCAGTTGTCGCTGACCTTGGTCGGGGCTTCGAACGTGTTGGTGAGATAGCGGACCGGGATGTCGGAGCCGGGGCCCATGATCTTCGCGCGGGAGGCGTCGGTCCAAAACATGAGGTACTTGCTCTCCCCATTCTCATCGGTGGTACGGCATCCGTAGGCGTCGGAGGTGCAGATTGGTTTAAGACTTGTCCTCTCGATATAATGACCGCCCGGCGCGGCGGATACGGACATCACGGACAGCACCGCGATGATGACGACAAATAACAAAGCCATAAATTTCTTCATAACAGAGCCTCCTTTATAAAGATTTAAAAGACGATTATATTCAATAACGCGAACCTGACAAGGATCATGCGGATTTTATGACATTTTGCGTGGGCAGTGGGCAGTGGTCAGTGGGCAGTGCAAATCCCGCCCCAACGTCAACCGCGCTTAAGCCTTCCCCTATTGAGGGGAAGGGGGACCGCGGCAGCGGTGGATGAGGTGCCAACCCGGGCGCCGGACTTTGCTTCCCCTGTCAATCGCTTTGGACAGTGACCTCACCGCAAACCTGATCGATGCGCTGACGCGCGGGCGCGGGTGAATGCCCGATGTCCGTCGGAGGCCGCTGTCCGCGCCGGCAACTTTACGCCCGGCATCCGCGCCCGATACGGCGGCGCTTCGCTCGCCGGTGCTCGTGAGGGGGAGCATTCGCCCGCGGTATTTTCCGTTCTTTCGAAAAATATATCAGGATTTCCCGGCGTCTCTCATTTCGCAAGCATATCAGTCGCGCGTTGCGTAATTATCCAATATATGATAAATACAGAAATAATATCAGAATATTACAAATGTCTATTGAAATACAGATTAGAAATATGTAATATATAATTAACATACAAAATTCCGGAGAAATATATGGAAAAGAAAGAAACAAACAGAGAACGTTTCGTTAGAATCGCTGAAGCCAGAACGCAAAAGATCATCGATATGATCAATCTGTTGGGAAATTGCTCAAATCTCTACAACTATGAGTACACACAAAAAGATGTGGATAAAATGTTCGGCGCTATCGAAGCGGCGCTCAAGGCAAGTAAGGCTCGTTATAGTGAGCCGAAGAAAAGAGACAGCAAGTTCCAGTTTTAGGGAAGGATAAGAAAATGGATAAGAAACAGCTGCTGTTAGACCTCTATAA
>CAVIKW010000214.1:0-2399 GCA_963643375.1 Flexilinea sp.
CCTGTATCCCAATCGTCGCCGTGGACGACGATATCCGGCTTCAGTTCACGCAGGGTTTCCGTATAATCCAAGGAGTTCTGCACGACAACGCGGTCGACGCCCTTGATGTTCTCGAACATCGGGATGCGTTCGTCGAGCGGGATGAGGGGGTAATGTTTATACGTCGCGACCGCTTCATCCGAGAGCAGGCCGACGGTCACGCTGCCGAGCCGGGCGGCGCGGCTGATAATCTTCATATGCCCGTTGTGGAGAATGTCGGTGCTGAAACAGATATAAACGCTTTTCATGCTTCCTCCTTAAGCAGTTCAAGGAAACGCGCGGAGACGGCCGCGAGGTCCTCGGGGTTGTCAATTTCGGCGCAGAGCCGGCCGTTCATCTCAAGCGGATAAAGCGGCAGGGATTCACTCACGGCGTTGAATGCCTCCTCCGCGTAGACCTTGCGGTTCCCGGCGTCGCAGAAGGCGGCGATGTTCGCCATCCACGCGGAGAAGTCCGCGGCACGCCATTTGTACGCCGCCTGGCAGGCTTCGCAGTCATCGCCGAAGTAATGGATGCCGACGGCGCGGATGCGTCCGTTGATGATCTTGGCTTTGAAATCCTTCTCCGGCAGCGACAGGGTGCGGTCGACCGTCATGACGGAGGTTTCTGCCGACAGCAGGTCTTCAATCACGCCGCGCTGCAGGACGAGGTCGCCGTGCAGGAGCAGAATGTCGTCATCCCGCAGCGCGTTGGCGGCGAGGTGCATAGAGTAGATGTAATTCGTCTCCCGGTAGACGGGGTTGTGAACGAAGGTGAAATTCAGCTCCGGCTCGCATTCGCGGGCGTAGGCTTCAAGCTTCTTCGCGAGATATCCCGTGGTGACGACGACATCGCGGATGCCGGCGCCGCGGATCAGCTCCAGTTGGCGCTTGAGGATGGTGTATCCCGCGCCGATGGGGCACATACATTTCGGGGAGGAGGCCGTCAGCGCGCCGAGGCGGCTGCCGATCCCGGAGTTCAGGAGCAGTGCTTTCACGCTTCCTCCTTCAGGAACGACATCAGCGCGTCGCGGTTCTGCTTCGGCGTAGTGGTAGGGCGGCCGAGATCCGCGCGGGAGCCGATGGCGCAGATCGCTTCGATGAAGCAGGGCTTCGGCCCGGTTTCCGCCCGGTTCAGAGCTTCGCGCAGCTCATCCACGGTGCGGACGGTGTACTGCGCTTTGTAACCCGCGAGGCGGGCGGTTTCCGCGAACGGCACATGCGTGTTCGCGATCGGCATCCCGCCGACGGATTCATGCGCTTCGTTGTTGAAGACGACGTGGATGTAATTCGCCGGGGCGGCAGCGCCGATATGGTAGAGACTGCCGAGGTGCATCAATGCCGCGCCGTCCCCATCCAGGCAGACGACTTCGCGGCCGGGCTGCTCAACGGCAATGCCCAGCGCGATCATGCAGGCGTGCCCCATCGAGCCGACAGTCAAGAAGTCGCGGCTGTGGCCGGTGCCGTCCGCTTCACGGATCTCGAAGAGCTCGCGGGAGGTTTTACCGGTGGTGGAGACAAAAGCGGCAGCGGGGTTCACACATTCGGCAATGACGCGCACGGCGTCCTCGCGCTTCATGCTGTTCGCGTTCGTGAATTTCACGGCTTCGCCGCCCGTCAGCGCGCCTTTGCGCACGATAATCGCGGCCGAAATTCCTTCCGCGAAGGCGTTGCAGAATTGATCCAGCGCCGCGGTGAACTCCGCCTCGGAAGTGTCCGCGTCGAGGATGATGTAAGGCAGCTGCATCGTTTCGCAGAGGGCGGGCGTGATTTCGCCTTGGAAGACGTGCTGCGGTTCATCATGAACGCCGGGTTCGCCGCGCCATCCGATGACGAAGAGCACGGGGATGCCGTAGACGCGCCGATCCAGCAGGGATGCGATGGGGTTGACCGCGTTGCCGAGGCCGCTGTTCTGCATGAAGACCATGCCGGGCGTGCCCGCGGCGAGGTAATGCCCCGCGCAGAGCGCCGCCGCCGCGCCCTCATCCGCCGTGACGAAGAAGTCTTTCCCGTGTTCTCGGGTCTGCCACAGTGTGTTGCAGAGCGGCTTCAAAAGGGAGTCCGGGACGCCGGCGTAAAACCCAATCCCGAGTTCGTCGTGAATCAATTCAATAAATCGTTTCGCTTCCATTTGCTATTCTCTCGTGTCATTTCCTCCGAGATCCGTCTTCGGATCCCATTTTGAGGTGTATTTGTTATTCGCGAAGACGGTGTGCAGATCGCTGCCGTCCCCTGTATAAGTATATTCGTAAAACGGCCCGTTATCCGGATTGGCCCAGTCATCAATCATTGTCGTATGCCGTTCAATGACAAGGTCCTCCGGTGTATCCCATACAGGCGTGCCGTACGACGAGTCGTCTTCGCCCAGGGCTGCGGCAATCG
>CAVIKW010000215.1:0-2399 GCA_963643375.1 Flexilinea sp.
CTATTGACTATTGACTACTGACTTAACTTCCCCCAAATTCGCGCAGAAGTAAATCCCTTCCTGACGTTGGGGAGTGGACAGCCCCATCTCAATCATGTGCGCGAGGAGCTGACGCAGGCCGGCGTAGTAGTTGTTCAAATCGTAGAAGATGCACTTCGCGTCGATGTGCTTCAATGAAACCTTCGACATCACCTCCGCAATCTCCTCGAGCGTACCGGTGCCGCCGGGGAAGGCGATGAAGACGTCGCCGAGCTCAATCATCTTGGCTTTGCGGACTTCCATATCCGGGGTGGCGATGAGCTGCGTGAGGCCGGGGTGGTCGAATCCCTGATCGAGGAAGAACTGCGGCTCGACGCCGATAACCTCCCCGCCCGCGTCAAGCACGGCGTCGGCGATCATGCCCATCAATCCGTTGCGGGAGCCGCCGTAAATCAGACGGTGGCCCGCCTGACCGATCCACGTCCCCAATTCGCGAACCGCGTCCGCCAACGCCGGGTCATTGCCCGGATTCGCCCCGAGATATACCGTAATATTCATAAATAATTATCCTCTCCGATTCTGATTTCAATCCTTTTTCGGGCACGCCTTCGCCGTCAGGGAGGCCGCCGTGAAGCGGATGACGCGCACGGACGCGGTCATCTCTTCCGTAACGGTGAACGCCCGCCCGGTCTGGTTCAGCATGAGAAGCCGCAGAACGCGGGCCTTCTCGGCGGGGTCGTCAATGAAGTCGGCCGTGCCCTTCGCCATGACGGAGCTGTACGCCGCGCCCCACTTGCACGCATTCTCACCGCCGGAGTTCAGCGACGTATCGCATTCCAGCGTGACGCAGGCGTGTCCGTCCGCGAGGATGAGGTCGAGCTTGTGCCCTTCCGCGGCGGAGTGCATATAAAACGTGAAGGTGCCGTCGGCGTATTCATAGGCGTAGTGCAGCGGGACGACGTACGGCGTATCGCCGTCGTTCAATCCCAAATGCAGCACCTTCGCCCGCGCGATGATGTCGAGAATTTGCTCAATGTCGGTGACTTCGCGTTCTTTTCTTCTCATGGGAACCTCCGTGCCGATATCTATTATAAATGAATCCACGGTTTTCATTCGCAAAGGCGTCCGAATCGGGAAAATGATTTAGAATTAGAATAGAAACGATTTGGAAAGAGGACACATTCATGGATAAAAAGATCATTCTCAGCGGCATTCAGCCGACCGGAGTTTTCACATTGGGCAATTACATCGGCGCCATCCGCAATTGGGGACGCATGCAGGACGAGTTCGACTGCGCGTATTTCATCGCCGACCTTCATTCCCTGACCGTCTATCAGGAGCCGGCGAAGCTGCGCAAACAGACTTGGGACGCCTTCGCGCTGCTCCTTGCCTGCGGGATCGATCCGGAAAAGAGTCTGCTCTTCATCCAGAGCCAGGTCAATACCCACGCCCAGCTCTCTTGGATCATGTCCAACGTCACCCAGTTCGGCGAGCTCGGACGAATGACGCAGTTCAAAGATAAATCCGCCCGCCACCCGGACAATATCAACGCCGGCCTCTTCACTTACCCGGTGCTGATGGCGTGCGACATTCTGCTTTACCAGGCGGATATGGTTCCCGTCGGCGCGGATCAGAAACAGCACCTCGAGTTCACCCGCGACATTGCCATGCGCTTCAACTCCCGCTACGGCGAGACCTTCAAGATCCCGGAGCCGTACATCCCGCAGGCCGGCGCCCGCGTCATGTCCCTGCAGGACCCGACCAAGAAGATGTCCAAATCCGACGAGAACGCCAACGCCTTCATCTCCATTCTGGACGACCGCGCCGTCATCATGAATAAATTCAAGCGCGCCGTCACCGATTCCGAAACGGAGATCGTCTACCGTGAAGGCAAGGACGGCGTCAACAACCTGATCACGATTTACTCCGTCCTGACCGGCAAGACCGTTGCCGAGGTCGAGAGCGAGTTCGCCGGCAAGGGATACGGCGACTTCAAGATGGCCGTCGGTGAGGTCGTTGCCGACGCCCTGGCCCCGATCCGCGAGAACTTCGCGAAGTACTCCAAGGACAAAGCCGAGCTTGAACGCTTGGCAACCGCCGGCGCGGAACGCGCCTACAGCATCTCCATCCGCACGCTGAAGAAGGCCATGCGGAAGGTGGGGCTGGTGTAAGACAGTGAGGAGTTAGGAGTTAGGCGTTAGGAGTTTAGCGCCCGATAATTGGAGATAACCTTCCAATATCGGGCGCTTTTTTAAAAGAGTGGAGTGTGAAGAGTGGAGAGTGGAGTTAAGCGTTCGACAGGGGAAGTCACGCCCCAATATCGACCGCGCTTAAGCCTTCCCCTCGAGGGGAAGGGGAACCGCTTGCGGTGGATGAGGTGAACTGCACGCCCCCCTTTGCGGATGGCCTGATTCACGGTA
>CAVIKW010000216.1:0-2395 GCA_963643375.1 Flexilinea sp.
GAGACAAAGGCGGCACCCTTGTCGCCCACGGCACGCCGGAACAGGTGGCGAAGGTTGAGGCTTCCTACACGGGGCAGTACCTCAAGGACGTATTGAAATAAACGGAAACGAAGGACAGACAGAATAAAATGCAAAACGGATACTCATTGACCGAAGGCAAGCCGTGGAAACGGATTCTTACCTTCGCGATGCCGGTCATGCTCGGTGTGCTGCTGCAAACCCTGTATAACACGGTGGACTCAATCATCGTCGGGAATTACACCGGGGAGCTGTCGCTCTCCGCGGTCGGGACAACCTGGTGCGTCGGGCTGTTCTTCCAATCCATTTCCAACGGCCTCTCCGTAGGCGCGGGCATTGTGGTTTCTCAGCTCTTCGGCGCGAATCGGTTCAAAGAGATGCGCGAGAACGCCTCAACTTCCATTGTGATGGCGGTGGGGTGCGGCATTCTCAGCCTGGTGATCGGCTCTGCTTTCTGCCGTCCGTTCCTTGCCGGGCCGCTGGGTGTCAGCGGGGAGATGCTGGACATGGCGGTGGTGTATTTCCGCGCTTTCTGCGTCGGCCTCTTCTTCCAATTCTGCTATGACATCGCCGCCGCGATTCTGCGCGGAGTCGGGGACAGTAAGGCGTCCCTGTATTTTCTGCTGATTTCCTCTCTGCTCAATGTCGTATTGGATCTGCTCTTCGTGGCAGTGTTCGACATGAGCGTACTCGGTGCCGGGCTCGCGACTGCTATCGCGCAGGCAGCTTCGGCCGCTGCCGCGTTTGCGTATATGTATAAAAACTATAAAGCCTTCAACTTCGGGCTCCGCGGACTGCGCTTTGATCCGAACTTGGTGCCCGGGATTCTCAAAGAAGGGCTGCCCGTCATTGCTCAGCGCCTGATTATCACCTTCGGCTTCGTTTTCATCCAACGCCTCGTCAACAGTTACGGATCGGCAATGACGGCGGCATACTCCGTCGGCCTGAAACTGGAGAACTACATTGAGCTGCTCACAATCGCGCTTATGACGACCATGGCAACCTATGCCGGACAGAATTACGGCGCGGGGCGGAAAGATCGACTGCGTCTCGGCGCCCGTCAGGCTGTCGCGCTTTCGGTTGGCGGTACCGCGGTTCTGGATGTTATCGGCTATATACTCGCCCCCAAACTGGTGAGCTGGTTCGGCCTTGCGGATCAAACCGCCATGTATTGCGTCTCGTATGTCCGCTCGCTCTGCTTCTCGTCCCTGATCCTCGCGATTTATTATCCCATGCTGGGATTCTTCCAGGGCATCGGGCACGGATTCGCCGCGACCCTTGTGGCCGCCACGGCGCTCGGCTCCCGTGTGACCGCCGCGTACATCATGAGCGGCATCCCGTCAATCGGCTGCTCCGCGGTCTGGCTCAACTACTTCGTCGGCTTTATCCTCGGCAACTGCATGACTTGGATTCTCTACGCCCGTATCCTGCGCTCTTGGAAAAAAGAAGAACAGCAGGCGGCGGGATAAGCCGTATTTCATGTTTATCGTCACCGAATTGAAAAAAACGGAATAAACGAGTACAATTAAGCTTGAAATACTATTGAAATGAATAAAAAGGAAGACCCGGCAATGGCAAGCAAAAAGTCACCTCAATATGTGATCAGTTCTTATCAGAAGAAGAGCCACGGAGGCTCGATCGTTCTCGGCGTGATCGCGGGAATCATTTTCGGCGTCGGGATTCTTCTTCTCATCCTGTGGTTCCGCGGCAGCGGCTCCGTTCTGAATATCTTCGCGAGCGCGACCCCGACCCCGACGGAAACCTTCACCCCGACCCCGACCGTGCCGACATCTACGCCGACACCGACCGAGACCGAAACCCCGACCCCGACCCTGAGCCCGACCCCCGAAGGTCCGCAGATGTACACCGTCGAGGAAGGCGATAACTGCTGGTCCATCGCGGTGGATAAATTCGGCGTCGGCATTGACCTCTTCATGTCGATCAACAACATGACCGATTGCAGCATCAGCGCGGGCGACCAGGTGATTATCCCGGGCGCCGACCAGGAACTCCCGACGGAGACCCCGTTCCCGCTTGATCAGTACACCTCCGGTCAGCAGATTGAGTACACCGTCCAGCTCGGCGACAGCTATCAGGAGATCGTGTCGAAGTTCAACTCCACGCTGGAATCCCTTGGAAAGCTGAACGATATTGAAGACACGACCGCGTTCCCCTCCATGGGTGATGTGCTGCTCGTGTCGGTGAATCTCGTCACCCCGACCCCGACCGCGGTTCCGACCTACACCGAGGTCCCGCAGGAGTAAAGATTGAAACGAAAAAAGACTGCCGCAATCCGCGGCAGTCTTTTTTTTGTTTGGGGAAGACGCTCCGCGAAGGGGAGCGGGTGTGCAGTTCACCTCATCCACCGCGAAGCGGT
>CAVIKW010000217.1:0-2368 GCA_963643375.1 Flexilinea sp.
ATGTTGCCGAAGGCCTTGACGCTGTTGAGAATGCGGTTGGTTCGGCTGAATGCCTGGAGCAGTCCGTGAAGCTTCAGGTTTTTATCGACCCAAAGTGTGTTCAATGTGGGCGCGTCGAAGCCGGTCAGGAACATGTTGACCACGATCAACAGGTCCAGCTCCATGTTTTTCATACGCAGGGAAACATCCTTGTAATAATTCTGGAACCGGTCGCTGTCCGTTGCGTAGTTTGTGTGGAACATCTCGTTATAGTCGCTGATCGCCTTTTCAAGGAACTCGCGGCTGCCGTAGTCCAGGGAAGAGGTATCTTCCGGGTTCTCATCATCCAAGATTCCATCCGGCTCTTCCTCGTTCGCGGCGTAGCTGAAGATCGTCGCGATTTTCAGCTTTTTCGAGGGGTCCGCGGCCATCTGCTTTTGGAACTCCTCATAGTAGCGTTTCGCCATCGGGATCGAGGACACGGCGAAAATGGAGTTGAAGCCTTTGATGCGCTGAATCTGCTTACTCTCCTCAACCGCGCCGTTTTTGCCGGACGCGACCTCGCCGATATTCATCAGCTTGTTGAAGGTGTAAGACTTGTCCCCTCGGTAAGTCTTCTGCGCGAAATGATCGAGAATGTACTCGGTCACAACGCGGACGCGCTCCGGCGATTCCAGCGCGCGTTTGCGGTTAATGTCCCAAACCTGTTCATCGTCAATGTCCCTGTCAGCCTGCATGGTCGAGTTGTAATCAATGCGGAAGCGCAGGACGTTTTTATCATTGATGGCGTTCACGATCGTGTAGCTGTGAAGCTGCTCGCCGAAGGTTTGTTCCGTGGTGAAGAAGCCCGCCTTCCTCGCGCTGCCGGCGTTCGCGGCGAAAATCGGCGTGCCGGTGAAGCCGAACAGATAATATTTGCGGAAGCTCTTGACGATCGCCGCGTGCATATCGCCGAACTGCGAGCGGTGACACTCATCAAAAATGATGACCACCTGCTTGTTGTAAACCTCGTGGGTTTTGTTCTGCTTGATGAATGTCGCGAGCTTCTGAATCGTCGTGATGATAATCCGGGCTTCGGAACTCTCCAACTGGCGTTTCAGAATCGCGGTGCTGGTGTTGCTGTTGGCCGCGCCCTTCTCGAAGCGGTCGTATTCCTTCATGGTCTGGTAATCCAGGTCTTTCCGGTCAACGACGAAAAGGACTTTGTCAATATAAGGCAGCGCGGACGCCAGACGCGCCGCCTTGAATGAGGTCAGCGTCTTGCCGGAGCCGGTGGTGTGCCAGATGTACCCGCCCGCGCCGATCGTGCCGTATTTCTTGTAATTGGACGCGATCTCAATGCGCTGCATAATTCTTTCGGTCGCGGCGATCTGATAAGGGCGCATGACCATCAGCATGTTCTCGGAAGTGAACACGCAGTACTTCGTCAGGATGCTCAGCAGGGTCAGGCGGGAGAAAAAGGTTTTGGCGAAGTCGATCAGGTCGCAAATGGGTTTGTTTTTAGCGTCCGCCCAGAAACTCGTGAACTCGAAGCTGTTCGAGGTCTTTGTCTTCTTCTTCCCGGACGCGGCATCCTTGACCGCGTTCCAACGGGTGGTGTTGGAATAGTATTTGGTAAAGGTGCCGTTGGAGATGACGAACACTTGAATGTATTCGAACAGGCCGCTGCCCGCCCCGAAGGACTCCCGCTGATAGCGGTTGATCTGATTGAAGGCCTCGCGAAGGTCGACGCCCCGGCGCTTCAACTCGATGTGAACCAGCGGCAGCCCGTTGACGAGAACGGTCACGTCGTAACGGTTGTCATGGACCGCGCCCTCCTCCATGGAGACGGCGTATTGATTGATGACCTGCAGCCGGTTGTTGTGGACGGTCTTTTTGTCGATGAGCATGATGTTCCGGCTGGAACCGTCATCACGCTTCAGAACCTGAATATAATCTTCCTGAATGCGGCGGGTCTTCTCAACAATGCCGTCTTTCTCATTGTCTTTGGCGATACAGCCTTTGAAGAATCGGGCCCATTCGTCATCGCTGAACTTGTAATCGTTCAGCTCCTCAAGCTTCACGCGAAGGTTGGCGATGAGCTCCGCTTCGGAGTGAATCTTCGGGTATTCGTACCCCTGCGCCTGCAGAATTTCGATGAACTCCTTCTCAAGCGCAGCCTCGCTCTGGTAGCTTCCCGACCGGGATTGATAATCCGGCTCGTATTCATTGATCACGGTGTTGACATTTGTCTCGGCAACGATGGAATAATTCATAATTCGCAATTTCCAATTCGTAATTCGCAATTAATAATGCGTAATTCGCAATTCGTAATTCGCAATTACGGAAGTTCTCCTTTCTTACCAAGTTGTAATTCATAATTACGAATTACGAATTCATAATTACGAAT
>CAVIKW010000218.1:0-2366 GCA_963643375.1 Flexilinea sp.
TCACCTCATCCACCGCGGAGCGGTCCCCCTTCCCCTCGAGGGGAAGGACAATGCGGGCGTTAAATTAAGGCTTGACTTGCAATGTCGAACGCCGCTATTGCCTATTGCCTCATCTCCCAAATGATATAATGAACCCTGTATACGCGAGAAAGGAACACATCAATATGAAAAAGCCCATCCTCCTCCTTACATCAATCCTAACCCTCCTCATATGCAGCGCGGCCGCCGGGGAGAGCGCGAAGCTGACCGTCATGCTCTACCTCTGCGGAACCGACCTCGAGAGCGACTCCGCCATGGCCTCCTACAACCTTAACGAAATCGGACAGACCACGCCCAATGCCGACGTCAACCTCGTCATCGAGACCGGCGGCACCCTTGAATGGCACAGCGAAGACGAAGAATTCCCCTACGTCGGCGCCGCGATTGCCCCCGAAATCAACCAATATTGGACCTACGGCGAGAACGGATTCACCCTCGCCCGCTCCCTCGACAGGGCATACGACATGACCGACCCGGCGACCCTTTCCGCCTTCATCAATTGGTCCGCGGCCAACTACCCCGCCGAGAGGTACGTCCTCATCCTCTGGGATCACGGCGGCGGGACCAACGGCGGCCTGTTTGTCGACCAAAACTTCCCCGAGAGCCCGTCCATGTCCGTCAGGGAAATCGGCACCGCCCTGAATGACGGCGGGGTTCACTTTGACACCGTGATCATTGACGCCTGCATGATGGGCAGCCTCGCCACCGCGATGACGGTTCAGCCGTACGCGGACTACCTCACCGCCTCGGAAGAGATCGCGCCGGGGAACGGCTCCGCCTTCGGGGAATGGATGCAATACTTCTACGACCGCCCGGATTACGAAGCGCCGCACTTCGGCCGCTACTTCTGCGACACCATGCAGCAGAAATACAACGAACTCGGCCTGTCCGAGACGATGGACACCGCCACCTTCGCCATGATCGACCTGAGCAAGGTCCCCGCCGTCGCGGACGCGGCCCGCGCGTACCTGAAGGAGGTCACGGCCCTGCTTGATGATGTCAACGCCTTCTCCGACTTCGCTTACTTCGTGAAGTACGTTGAGGGGTACGGCTACACCGATGTTGAAATGCACGACCTCGGCGACCTCGCGTACAAATCCAAGAACGCGGGGATCTCGAATGAGGCGATTTACAACCTGACGGACGCCATCACCGACGCGGTGATCTCCCACACGAAGGGCATCGGCCGTTCGTACGGGCAGGGGCTGTCGTTCTTCTATTATCCAATGGCCTCGAATGAGTACCTCGACCTGTACGCGGAGAACTGCACCGTCCCCGAATACATCGCCTTCCTCGACGCCATCAATCCCGATTGGACGGCCCCGGCGTCCGTATACGAGAAGACCGCCCGCCTTCCGGAAGTCGATCCGTCGAAGTACGCGATTGACTGCGCGGTCGAGGTGATTGATGAAGGGAAACACCTGGCGCTGCACATTCCCTCCGGCCAAGCGGCGGTCCTCTCCGTTGACTTCCGCCTTTACGCCGTGGATGAGGACTTCGAATACGCCTACATACTCGGGACCGGCTTCAATATCGACGGTGATTTTGAGACGGGCGAGTTCGTGGAGCGCTTCGACGGTTCATGGCCGGCCATCGGCGGAGACTTCCTTGATATGGAAATCGCCGAGGAGAAGGAGACGAGCACCATTTACAACGTCCCGGTCGTGCTCTACTTCTCCGATGACGGGGAATATTTCGAGGGGGATGAGTTCGTCTATGATGAGTCGGAGGACGTCACCCTCCGCGTGGGCAACAATCACGACGTCGACGAGATGATCGCGATGGGCTACGATGAGGAGTACGCCAACCAAGGCTGCGGCGCGTTCGAGCTGTACGGCGTGTGGGACGGCTACGATTCGAACACCGGCATCCGCAACCGCAACGTCAGCTCCATGGACAGCCTGACGGGGGTATACCTGGCCGTCAAGCAGCCGATGCTCAACCTGACGACGGGCGAATACGAAGCAGACTACATCGGCGACCCGATCCGCATCGACGAAGACTTCTCCGTGGAAGAATATTACCTCCCGGACGGGGTCTACGTCTTCAATTACGTGATCGAGGATGTATTCGGAAACGAGATCTCGACGGACTTCGTGTATTTGTTCATGGAAGACGGGGAGGGGTCCTTTTCACTCATGGAGGAGTGAAAAGACAGTGAGGAGTTAGTAGTGAGGAGTGAGGAGTTATGCGCTCGCCGGTTGAAGGCAGTAGGCAATAGGCAATAGGCAATAGCGGCGCTCGATAATGGAGGCAGTCTTTCCCTTATCGAGCGCTTTTTTTCACGCTCCGCGAAGGGGATCGAGTCCGCGGGTCACCTCATCTCC
>CAVIKW010000219.1:0-2363 GCA_963643375.1 Flexilinea sp.
TATTTTATCATGAATTCCACTCCCGCCTTTTCCTCTCCGCGGGGGCTTTGCTTATAATAGTATACAGAAACGGGAGGCATTCATGCATTACGAAGCCGATACACACACTCACACCATCGCCAGCGGGCACGCCTATAACACCATCCTCGAAATGGTCCAGGCGGCCGCCGATAAGGGACTGAAGGCACTCGCCCTCACCGACCACACGGACGGAATCCCCGGGGCGCCGACGTTTATGTATTTCAACAACTACAAGATCATCCCCCGCAAGCAGCGCGGTATCACCCTGCTCATGGGCGCGGAGGTCAACATCTTCAACGACGGCCACATTGACCTCGAGGAAAGGGTCCTCAAACGCCAGGACATCGTCATCGCCAGCATCCACAAACAGTGCTTCACGAATGCCGGCCTTGACGGCAACACGGAAGCCGTTCTCAAGATCGTCGACAATCCCTACGTGGATATCATCGGTCATCCGGACGACGACGGGATGCCGCTCGACTACGAGCGCATTGTCAAACGCGCCGCGGAGACGGGCACCGTTCTCGAGCTCAATGAGTATTCCTACATTCAGACAGGCCTCCGCACCGGCTGCAAGAAGAACCAATTGACCTACCTCGCCCTCTGCAAACAGTACGGCGTCCACGTCACCATCGGCAGCGACGCGCACTTCTGCGACCGCGTCGGCGCGCACGCCTTCGCGGAAGAGACCTTGGCGGAAGCGGAATTCCCCGAGGAACTTGTACTGAACAGCTCCGCCGAAAAGCTCTGCGCCTACCTCAAAGCGCGCAAAGACAAGATCAACAACCTGTAAGGAGCCGCCGATGATTAAATGGATCCTGCTCATCTATCTGGTGATCATCAACGTCGTCACCTTCGCCATGTACGGCGCGGACAAAATGAAAGCCCAAGCCGGCGCCTGGCGCATTCCCGAAAAGACCCTGCTCGGATTGGCCGCCATCGGCGGTTCGCTCGGCGCGTTCGCCGGGATGCGGTTCTTTCACCATAAGACCAAGCACCTGCAGTTCCAAATCATCGTCCCGCTCTGCCTGGTGATTCACGCCGCGATCCTCGGCTTCCTCTCGAATAAGGGGATCCTATGACCGCCTCCCGTGTAGACGAATTCCTCGACCTTTACAAGCAGCTCGAACAGGCGCTGCGGCTCCGCAGTGAAACGAGCAGCGGGAAATATCCCGCCACGGTGGCGGCCTTGACCTACTCCCGCGGGATGGAAGACTACGCGGAGGACCTCAACGCCGTCCGTGAGACGCGCAACCTCCTGCAGCACAATCCGAAGATTGACGGCGCCTACCTCGTGGAGCCCTCCGCGGAGACGATTGAGTTCCTGCGGAAGATCCTCAACAAGGTAGCGGAGCCGAAGCTCGCGATTGACTACGCCGTGTCGGAGAAGCAGATTTACAAAACCGACCTGAACGCGAGCCTCCGCAAGGTCATGCGCGTGATGAAGGAGCGCGGCTTCTCCCATGTGCCGGTGATGAACGGTTCGAAAGTCATCGGCGTGCTGAGCGTGAGCATCCTGTTCGACTACTTCGCCGAGACCGGCGGCGGGATTGACCCCGAGGCGAAGGTTTCCTCTCTTGAGAATCTGATCGCCATGGATAAGCACAGCAATGAGTACTATAAATTCATGAAAAGCAACGCCACCTTCGACGAGGTGGACGAGGCGTTCATGAAGCGCTATCAGGGCAAAAAGCGGCTCGTGGCCGTGTTCCTCACCTCGGACGGCACCGCCGGCGGGAACCTTCTCGCCATGCTGACGCCGTGGAGCGTTGTCGGGAAATAAATCGAAAGCCTCTCACTTCCGTTTGTGAGAGGCTTTTTTGTTGGCGTTTTTCTTCTCCGCGGCATTTCCGGGAACCTGTCGGAGCCTGCGGAACGGCGCGAGCAGGCGGCTCGGCTTCTGATGCTTCGCGGCGTAATCAATCTCCGCCTTGGTGGGCTGTACGCGGGTGAAGGCGTAGAAGAGCAGCGCGTTGACCGCGAGACGGCCGACGTGGTGCAGGATGTTGAACTCACCCGCCATGCCGACGAGGCACGTGCCCGTCCATGAAAGGGCGAAACCGATCCCCGCGGTGTGAGCGGAATCGGGCTTCTTCTTCAGCAGGCGGATCAGCGCGGAGATCAGCAGCGCGGCGCCGGCGACCATCAACAGGCAGCCGACCGTTTTCATCCGCCCGCCGCCTACGCCGAGCAAACCGCTGACGGCAAGGAGCGCCGCGTAGACGACTGCGACAAACACAATGAGTTTTCTCACGATCTTCATGTTTTCTTTCCTTGTCCTCAATTGTACCGTGAATCAGGCCATCCGCAAAGGGGGGCGTGCAGTTCACCTCATCCACCGC
>CAVIKW010000220.1:0-973 GCA_963643375.1 Flexilinea sp.
CCGCAGGTGTATGTAATGCAAAACTTCGGCGGCGAGGCCGTGTGCTTGACGGATATGGTCGGCAGCGTCTCCGACCTCCGCTGGTCCCCGGACGGTAAATGGCTGGCGTTCGTTTCCGAATCCACAGCCGCCGAACGCGAGATAGAGGATATGGGGCTGCTGTACCATCCGACGATCCGCCGCTTCGCCGGGGAATGGATTGAGAAAGAGCGCGCCGCGATCAAGGATCCGCGCGTCATCACCAAGCTGCCTTACAGAACCGGGACGGAGTTCTTTGACGGACGATACCGCCACATCTACGTCATGCCGTTCAATGGCGGCACCCCGAAGCGCCTGACGAACGGCGACTTCCATCACTCCGCTCCGGTATGGACGCCGGACTCCAAATACATCATCACGAATTCCTGCCGCGTTCAGGAAAACGGCGATGAGAACTTTGAGCTGTGGTCGACGATCTTCCGCTATGACATTTCCACCGGCAAAGAGACGGTTCTCGTCTCCGAAGTCTCCGAGGAAGGGCGCCCGGCGTATATCTCCCCGGATGGGAAATGGCTGCTGCACAACCGCGTACTGAAGCCCGATGAGATCCGTCCGCAGGAAGCGCCGAGCCCCTATCAGGAGCCGTACCACGTCGCCGTCAGTCCGTACAAGCCGAACGCGAAGCCCGTACAGATCACGGATGACAGCCTCAGCGTCAACGCGTTCCGCTGGGACGCCGACAGCGAGCACATTTTCTATCTGATCGAGGACCGCGGGACCTGGAAAATCGTCCGCGTTGACCGTGACGGGAAGAATTTGGACGAGATCACCGACGGCAAGCTTGCTGTCAGCGCCTTTGACGTCAGCCCCGACGGCAAGTCCATTGCCTTCATCGCGTCCGATTACACAACACCGTGCAACCTTTATATCATTTCTACCGACACAAAGAAGAAAAAGCGCAAGCCGGTTCAGCTGACAACCTTCAACGAGGAGT
>CAVIKW010000220.1:983-2318 GCA_963643375.1 Flexilinea sp.
GTTCGAGAAGGCGTATTACCTGAGCGAAGGCCATACGTTTTGGTACAAGGACGCGGACGGCGTTGACATTCAGGGCTGGTATTTTCTCCCCCGCAACTACGACCCGACCAAGAAATACCCGCTGCAGGTATGGAATCACGGCGGTCCGCAGATGTCGGAGAGCAACAAGTTCTCGTTCGACCTGCAGTGGTTCACCTCGAACGGCTTCATCGTCTTCTACTGCAACTTCCGCGGCTCCGCCGGTTACGGCGCCGAATTCCAGCGTATGCGCGGCAAGGGCGGGGAGAAGGACATGGCGGACGTCATGGCGGGCGTGGATTACATGATCGCGAACGTCCCGGGCGTTGACCCGAATCAGATGGTCGTCACCGGCGCGTCCTACGGCGGTTTCCTTACCGCGTGGATCGTGACCCACACCGACCGCTTCAAGGCCGCGATTTCGCAGTGCGGCGTTTACGACCAGCTGAATATGTTCGGCTCCGGCGACATTCCCGAGTCCGAGGAATGGTATTACGGCGGGGTCCCTTCGGAAGAGACGCTCGCCACCTATTGGGAGCAGTCCCCGGCGGCCCACGCCGCGGATGAGCATACGCCGTTGATGATCCTGCACAACGAGCTGGATTACCGCGTGCCGATCAGCCAGGCGGAGATGTTCTACGCGATGCTGCGGCGCAACGGCAATAAAGACGTTGTCCTGACCCGCTTCCCGAATGAAGGCCACCTGCTCGCCCGCCTCGGCACCCCGATGCGCCGCGTCCACCGTTACTATCTGCTCAACGACTGGTTCAAGCGCTTCGTGACCGCGCCGGAGGATGAACCGACTAAGGCGGAATTGACCGCGGTCATGCATGACCTGGACGGCTGGAGCGTTGACAAGAGAAGGTTGCTCAGGGTCATTCCCTGCGGCACGCGGGATATTGCTCTCCGCGTGCTCAACAAAGTCAACGAACTTGCCTCCGCCCGCGGCATGGAGCCGACCGTTCTCTTGAGCGAAACCGACGTCGCCATCTACCTGGATAGTAAGGAGAACAAAAAAGTCGGGTGGACTGAGATCAATTTCGCCTATTGGCTGTCTTTCTTGTGGTTTTAATTGAAAACAGCTGCCGCATAGGTTCTGCCTTCCCCTTGAGGGCGTGCGTAAGCCGTGCCTTGTGCTGAAGGGGGACCGCTCGCGGTGGATGAGGTGCATTACCCGAAAGGCTCAATCACCCCAAAAGTCCAAATCACCCGTCGTTAAATAAAAAAATCAGGGAAGTTTCCTTCCCTGATTTTTGTTTGTTTATTCGAAATTATCGAAGTGGCAGGCGACGAAGTGGCCGGGAGCCTTCTCTTTGA
>CAVIKW010000221.1:0-2286 GCA_963643375.1 Flexilinea sp.
GGTTGGAACGCTTCCAACTACGCCGGCGTCGTTGCCTGCAACGAACAGCTGGGCACCAACATGGAATATGTTGAAGCTGTTGCCGAAGCTGACTTCGAATCCACTTTCCGTGAATATGCCGAACGCGGTTATGACATCATCATGGCTGCCGGTTCCCAGTTCGATGTCGCGGCGCACACTGTTGCCGAGAGCTATCCGAACACCCTGTTCATGAATGTCAACGGCTCCGACTACTCTCTGAAGAACCTCTGCCCGCTCTTCCCGAAGGAATATGAAGCTTCCTATCTGGCTGCTGTCATCGCCGGCAACATTTCCGAGACCGGTAAATTCGGTTTGATCGGCGGCGACCCGAACCAGGCCATGCAGGACCTGATGAATGTCTACGGCAAGACCGCTGTTGAAATCGCCAAGGGCCGCGGTATTGAAGACGCTTCCTACAACCTCCAGTACGCGAACAGCTGGGATGATGTCGCTCTCGGCAAGCAGATGGCCGAAGCCATGATCGATGACGGCGCCGATGTCATGTTCTCTTACGCGAACTCCCTGAGCCTCGGCGTTATTGACGGCGCTGCCGGCAAGGGCGCGAAGGTCGTCGGTTACTCCGCTGATCAGAACGCTGTCGCTCCGGGCACCGTTGTTGCCTCCATCAACTTCGACTACGCCACCATGTACGTTTGGGCGATCCAGTCCTGGCTCAACGGCGAACTGACCGGCGGTCAGATCGTTGAAGTCGGCGTCCCCGAAAATATCTACTTCCCGGTTTATTCCGATGCCTGCACCGACGAAGTCAAGGCTGCCTGCGATAAGGCTGTCGAAGACCTGAAGGCCGGCTCCGTAGATCTGAAGGCTCTCTTCTAAGACATGAAGGTGTGATAACACACACCGGCAAATAGCAACGCAAAAGGTCGGTTGTGGTTTCCCCGCAACCGACCTTTCATTTATCATTCGGAGAATTTATGACAGCAATCCCGGCAGTTGAATTGCGGCATGTAACAAAATGCTTCGCGAAGGTTGTCGCCAACCACGATGTCTCGTTGACGGTCTACCCCGGCGAAGTTGTGGCATTACTGGGGGAAAACGGCGCCGGCAAATCCACCATTATGAAAATCTTATACGGCCTTTACGGAAAGGACTCCGGCGAGATTTTCATCAATGGTGAGGAGGTCGCGATCAAATCCCCGGCCGACGCGGTAAAAAAGGGTATTGCGATGATTCAGCAGCATTTCTCACTCGTCCCGACGCACACGGCCACGGAAAATATTATCCTCGGCAATGTGAAGGGCGTGATTCGCATCCCCGAATACGATGAGAAAATCAGAAAAATCGCAAAGGATTACGGCTTCGACGTCCCTGTCGATGTCCCCATCGGCAAGCTGGCGGTCGGCCAGCAGCAGAAGGTGGAAATCCTCAAGGCCCTGTATCTCAACACCAACATCCTCATTATGGACGAGCCGACGGCTGTCCTGACCCCGCAGGAGAGCGAGAACCTCATGCAGTTCATTAAGAACTTCGCGGCCAAGGGGAACAGCGTGGTGTTCATTACTCACAAAATGAAGGAAGTCATGGAAGTCGCGGACCGCATCGTGGTCATGCGAACCGGCGTCGTGGTTGACACGGTGAACCGCGCCGACACCAACGAGAAGGAACTCGCCCGCCTGATGATCGGCGAGGACATTGTTCCGCCCGTGCGCGAGACTTCGGAAGACTTTGAACAGCGGGATGTCGAGCTGAAGGTGGAGGACGTCTGCCTTACGGATAAGCACGTCGGCCCGCTGCTGAATCACATCAGCTTTGAAATTCACGACGGCGAAATCTTCGGCATCGCGGGCGTCAGCGGCAACGGCCAGGACGATCTCTGCGATGTCCTGTGCGGGTCGAAACATCCGACCTCCGGCCGTGTTTATTTCGGCGAAAAGGACGTCACCAATCTGAGCATCCGCAAGCACAATGAGGCGGGTCTCGGCTACGTTCCCTTGGACCGCTACCGCGACGGCATGATCATGGATATGTCGCTGGCGGAAAACATTCTTCTGAAAGGCAGCTTCGACAGGAAGTGGAGCAATCACGGCTTTATCCGTCAGAAGGATTTGGAAAAGTACACGGCGGACATTATCTCCCGCCACCGTGTCAAGGCGACCGGCCCGGGCGACCTTGCCCGCAGCCTGTCCGGCGGCAATCAGCAGAAAGTCGTCCTCGGCCGCGAGGTTGACATCGGGACGAAGCTGCTGATCTTCAATCAGCCCACCCGCGGCTTGGATATGGGCGCGGTGGACCGCATTCATCACG
>CAVIKW010000222.1:0-2283 GCA_963643375.1 Flexilinea sp.
TGTTTTTCCGCTTTCGGAGGAGCGCTGGTTCGCGAAAATCACATGCATCGCGGGCAGCGCGCTCTTACCGGAAATCATCGGTTCATGGTCATTCTCAATCGACTCCACGAACGCGTCGATAACGCCCGTGCTGGTGCGGCCGCCGCTGGTCTGATCCTTATTGGAGGTCAGCTTATCCAGCTCATACGGGATCACGCTGCCGTCTTTCTTTTCCACGATCAGGGAGTAATTCGGGTCGTCGTACATGCGGATCACGCCGCCCTGACAGTAAAGCTTCGTGGAATTGTCCTCCTGACCGTAATTCGTCCAGCTGACGCTCATGGTGCCGACCACGCCGCTCTCCAGTGTATACAGAGCCAGCGCGTTGTCATCCACAGCGATGAGTGAGCCGTCCGGATACCGCTTGTCGACCGTCGCCAGAACCGCGGAGGTCTTGATCACCTTCTGTCCGGTCAGGTAATAAAGCAGATCCGTCTTGTGAACACCAAGGTCCGCCATAACGCCGAACTGCGCGGTCTTTTTGTCGAAGAACCAGGAATTCGCTTTGCCGGTCCAGCCTTCGGGGCCCGGATGAGAGAAATGCGTCTCGAAGCCAACCAGCGCGCCGAGCTCACCGCTCTGAAGGATCTCGCGGCCCTTCATGTGCGCCTTCGCCAGACGCTGGTTCAGGCCGATCATCAGGTACTTTCCCGCTTCCTCAGCGGCTTTCACCATGGCCACGCAGTCTTCCTCGGTCGTCGCCATCGGTTTTTCACAGAGAACATGCTTGCCGGCCTTCAGGGCCTGAATGCTGATCTCCGCGTGATAGCGGTTGGCAACGCAGACGCTGACCGCGTCCACATCACTTGCAAGCAGCTCTTCCACCGAGGTAAAAGCCTTCGCGTGATACTGCTTCGCCATCTCCTCAGCCTTTTCCTGAAAGACATCGTAGAAGCCTACGATTTGGCAGTTCGGATTTTCCGCGTATTCCGGGGCGTGGCGGACTTCCGTGATCTTTCCGCAGCCGATAATTCCAACTTTAACCATGTATACCTCCTCGGTTTCTGTTACTTCTGGCGATTCTGTATATTCTGCATCAGAACCGCGACGACGATAATTGCCGCGCTGATCGCGCCGTTCAGATAAGAAGAAACATTCGCTGCCGTCAGGATGTTGCTGATGATCTTGAACATCAACACGCCAAGGAACGTACCGAAGATCTTACCGCGGCCGCCCGACATGGATGTTCCGCCGATCGCGACGGCTGCGATCGCGTCCATTTCCCATGAAACAGCCGCAGACGCTGCCGCAACAGCCGTCATACGCGAAGCGTAAATCACGCTGGAAATGCCGCACAGCGCGCCGGTGATCATGAAAGTCGCGATTTTCACATTGGCCACATTGATACCCGACAGACGCGCGGACTTTTCATTGCTGCCGACCGCGAAAATATGCTTGCCCAAGCAGGTCCGTTTCATCACGATATCAAAGATGATAGCGATGATGATAAAGATGATCATCAGATACGGGATCTTTACCTTCTCGTTGAGATAAATCCCACCCACCGCAAGCATACGGAAGCGGTCGTAGATGGATTTATCGACCGTGAAAGGACCGCCCGCGCCGTAGTAGTTGACAATAGCGCGGCAGGCGCTCATGCTGGCCAGCGTAGCTACCATGGGAGGCAGGCCGCCCTTGGCAACCAGAAGACCGTTCACAAGGCCGATGCACAGACCGAACGCGATGCAGAACAGGAGCATCACGAGGATGCTGCCCGACTTGTTCAGCATCGTAATGCCGAAGCCGCCGATGAGAGCAACCTGAGAGCCTACGGAAATATCGATCAAGCCTGCGCCGATGACCATCGTCATGCCCATGGCGATAATTCCGACCATGCTGCCCTGAACGAACAGGTTGGAAATATTATTCCACGTAAAGAAATTCTTGTTAATACAGCCGCCGATAATTACAAGCAGAATAAAAGAAAGAACAAAGCTGTATTCACCTGTCAGCGCTCTTCCGATCTGCTTCGCCGAAATCTTATTTTTCATCTCTCAGCCCCTCCAAATTTGCTCCCGTTGAGTAGTACATAACATTTTTCTCTGTCAGATCCTCGCGCTTCAGCCAGGCGTTGCATTTCCCTTTGTACAGGACAATACAGGAGTCTGCCACTTTATAAATTTCCGGGAACTCTTGACTGAATACAATGATGGATTTTCCTTCCTGCGCCAGTTTCAGGATCAGATGGTAAATCTCGAATTTGCTTCCCACATCGATACCCTGGGTCGGGTTGTCAAGCAAAAG
>CAVIKW010000223.1:0-2265 GCA_963643375.1 Flexilinea sp.
GCTGTATGATGTCGTCCAGCGCGCCCGCGCCGGCGAAACCTTCGTCGACGGTGCCCTTATCGAGATCATGCGCTGCTTCTACAACTACCCCGAAATCATGCAGTGGGAAAAGTACTGGGTCGAACGCAACAAGGACCTGGATCGCGAGCTCTACGGCGTCGCGAAATGGTGCAAGAACGACCTCGAATTCGGTCTCAACGTCTGGAACCGCAACCACTTCAACCCGCTCCGCAAGGCTCAGTGGCCGTGGGCGGAAATGGCTACCTGGTCCGACTGGGTAAAACCGATCACCTATCAGCATCAGTCCGGCGGTATCTATCGCAACGAAATGACCAACCTGCACAAGTCCATCCTCCGCGACGTCACTCCGGAAGAAATGACTCCGATTATGTACAAGTTCCTCGGCCTGAACGAACGCCCGTGGAATGAGCTCTTCGAGAACGGTCTTGACCCGGATACCTATGTGTACGGTCAGTGCGCCGACGCCGTCCGCGGTGTCAACGGCAAGGTCCCGGTCTACATGGGCATCGGTGTTGACGCTCCGCGTTCCGCCGCGAACCAGGCCGTCTGCACTCCCGACATCGTCTACCGCTCCGTCCTCGCGACCTATCGCGCCGGCGGTAAGGGTGTCGTCTATTCCCCGGCTTACTCCGGCATGAAGCTCGCCAACCTCGACGGCGGTGCGAAGGCCCTGAAGGAACTGGGAATCTTCTCTAACAAATAAGCAAACGAATAAAACCCCGGAGCATCCACGCTCCGGGGTTTTTGATTTAAGGGGAGGTACCGGGGCTGCTTGCAATGCGCTTCTGCGCGTCTGATTGCAATCTCGGCCGTGAATACCCCGCGTGTGCGGGGAAAAAGGATTATCCGCCGTTTTTGATTCCGCAACTTTATATGAAAGACGAACGTATTCATACATAGAAAGGCAGCCGGCCCGGAATTGCATAGTTATGCGCGGATCAAAACCGCGGTTCGCGGGTGGAATCGAAAAATATCATTTATAATTAGCGATATAGCGTACGAAAAGGAGTAATAACGTATGAGATACGAAATTAAAGGCGATAATCTTCCGGTCGTCATCTGCTACCTCGAAAATGGGGAGAAAATGATTACCGAGAACGGCGGGATGTCCTGGATGACCCCGAATCTGCGCATGGAAACCGGCTCCAACGGCGGGCTCGGCAAGATGTTCGGGCGGATGTTCTCCGGCGAATCGCTGTTCCAGAATACCTACACGTCCGAAGGCAGCGGCATGATCGCGTTCGCGTCATGCTTCCCGGGCTCAATCGTGCCGTTTGAGGTCACCCCGTCGAATCCGATCATTCTGCAGAAGAGCGCGTTCCTCGCCAGCGAAGCCGGCGTGAAGACCTCGGTCTACTATCAGAAGAAGTTCAGCACCGGTTTCTTCGGCGGTGAAGGATTCATCCTGCAGAAGGCGGAAGGGAACGGTATGCTCTTCGCTGAATTCGACGGCGCCATGATCTCCTACGAACTCGCGGCCGGCGAAAAGCTCATCGTCGACACCGGATACCTTGGCGCGATGGACGCGACGTGCTCAATGGATATCAAGCAGGTCTCCGGCATCAAGAACGCCCTCCTGGGCGGTGAAGGCCTGTTCAATACAGTGATCACCGGCCCGGGGAAGGTCTACCTGCAGACGATCCCGATCAACAAGGTCGCGGACGCAATCTCGCCCTACCTTCCGTCGAGCAGCAGCAGTAACTAAAAACCAAGACGTAAATTCAAAAGCGCCGCAGGTCAATCGCCCGCGGCGCTTTTGTGTATGTATGCATAAAGTCTGCGATTTGAAAGGAATAAACAAAAAACCTTCTTTCATTCGAAAGAAGGTTTCAGGGGAGGCTGGTGGGGCTCGAACCCACAACATCTTGTTCCACAGACAAGCGCTCTGCCATTGAGCTACAGCCTCCATATCGGAACGTTTTTTATTTTAGCACGGATTCCGAATAATGCAATGATATCCGTGATTTTCGTCGAATTTCCTCAATCGTGCGCGTTCAGCCATTCCTTGAGCAGCGCCGAATAGCGGGGGAGGTCCTCCGTCATGCACGAATGGCGGCAGCAGCGGAAGAGCTCCCAGCGTGAATTCGGGATGCCGTCCGCCATGATCTTCGCCTGGTACGGCGTGCAGAGGTCGTCCGTGCCGCTGATGACGAGGGACGGTTCCTTGATGTCCTTGAGCTGCGCGGTGACGTCGTAATCCTTCAGCGTACCGAGCGGCGTGAACTCATTCGGGCCCCAGCCGAC
>CAVIKW010000224.1:0-2224 GCA_963643375.1 Flexilinea sp.
ATATTTGTTCTTCAACGGCCCCTTACCGTACTTTTTCAGTCGGGCGTGCAGAAATTCCAGGTCGAACCGAATGTTGTGACCGATGAGGCGGAACCCGCTGAGAAAGCGGACGAAGTCCTCCAGCGCGTCCTCCTCCCAATCCCCGTCTTCCTTCAGCATTTCATCGGTAATCCCGGTCAAAGCCGTGACGGCGGACGGAACCGCTTCCGGGATTTCGATCAAGGTCTCAAATTCCTCAACCCGGTCGCCGATGACCTTCACGGCGGCCGCTTCGATGATGTAATCCCGGGTCGAATCCGTGCCTGTCGTCTCCAGATCGATCACGCAGTACCCGATCTCGGCGTTTTTCTTCGCGCGGGCCTTGTTGATCGCGCTGACTTTCGCGTATTTTACGGCGTCGCTGAAGCCCGGTTGGAGTGTCGGCGAACCGCGGCTTTTCATGTACTGCTCCGACGGCTGCAGCATTAGCGTAATGCCGTCGTAGTCGACCGGCACGCGTACCGTATTGTGAACGCGGAACTCCATGTTCTGCTCATTATCGGCGGAATAGACCAATGTCGCCTGTCCGCTGCGTATGTGGTCGCAGACGCGTTTCCACAGTTCTTCACGGACGCGGGCGCTGACATTCCCGACGTAAACGCCGGCATTGACCTCAATAAGCCACTTCGTCAGGTCGCCGCGAAGCGCCGGAGGACAGTTGGTCACGACGATAATCGTCATCGCGGCTCCTCGGCGTAGGCAACGCCGGCCGCGGTCCTGCCGAAAAGCTCGTCCCAAAGGTAGACAACGTCGCCCTCGATAATGCTGCTTTCGTCGTCGGCAAGCAGCCATTGAATGTCGTGCACCATCCGACGGAGAATCTTTCCCTTCACCATGGCGTCACGCGTCCGTCTGCGCATAACGGCGGGAAGGTCGTCGGGGTTCTCCGCCGCGACTTCGAATGCCAGCGGGATGGTTACTTCGGCCTTGTATAGGTCCGCGATGTCATAGACGAAGGAACGTTCGTGGCCGACATGCACGAATCCAAGCCCCGGAGAGCATCCGAGAGCGGTGATGACAGCGTAGGCAAGGCCGTAGAGGCAGGCGCATCCACAGGACAGAGCCTTGTTGACCGCGTCGCCGCTTTCGAAATTCTCGGGATCGTAATCACGGCCGTTCCATGGAATATTCCACTGCTTCGAGGCGGCGCGGTAGACCGAACGGATGCGGCTGCCTTCCCGCCCGCGGAGCTGCTGCATGGTCAATCCGCCGATGTCTTCGCCCGGAAAACGGAGGCTGTACATTTTCCTGGCGACAGCGAGATGCCCGCGTTGGTTGGTGACGAGTTCGGCCTGTTTTATCAGCCAATCGGACTTATGAGTCAACGGACGTCCGCCGGCATAATATCGTACACCGTGCTCGCCGACCCAGATAACGCAGACACCGGCATCGCCGATCAGCTCCATCGCGCGGTGCGTGACCGTTGTTCCGGGTCCGAGAAGCAGTACGGAAATAGACGCGGCAGGGATGTTTACCCTGCCGCGTTCTTCAACGACCTGTATCGCGCTGTTGTCGCGGCTGATCTGGCATTGTTCAAGGTAGATGAATGTCATCCGATCCCTGATCTGCGGCAGCGCGTAGAGGTCCGGACGGATCATCTCGGGTGGCTTGGCGCTCATCCGAGGGTGCCTATTACGGTCATCAGCCCCATTCCGTAAGATTTGCCTTTGCCGAGTCCGTTCACGAGAATGTGACGGAAAAGTTCCGCGTCCGTGACGGTCAGCAGCCCTTCATAGGTGACGCCGAGCAGCGTAATCGGACGGGGACTGTCGTGGTGCTTGAATTTGTACCACCGGCTGGCGGCGACGTCGAATTCCGTCTCCTCCAGGCTGAATCCGTTCTTTTCGGAACGCTTCAAAAGCCATTCCTTCTGATGCGCGGGCGTGATGTGCGCCATGACGATCCCGCGTTCGGAGACATTGCTGCCGGCGGGACGGTTCCCGACGCTGTTGACGGGATTGGCCGTCAGGCGGAAACGGAGTCCCATTCCGGGACGGATGCGGGCAAGGAGCGGATCGTAGTCCTTGGTCTCGAACGGCGGCTCCGTGTCGGCATTCCCGAACCTGTCCACGGCTTCCTTCATATCGGGACGCTGCGGACTGAGGATCATAAGATAATAGCCGCCGTTCAATGTGTCGAGACGCCAGAGATTTCGCTGCCGCTCACCCGGGAAGGACCGTTCAAC
>CAVIKW010000225.1:0-2204 GCA_963643375.1 Flexilinea sp.
GTCCAGCCCTCCGCCGCGACGATCCTCAGCCGCTTCCCGAAGCTGGCGTAAACAACGCACAACGAACAGCCTCCCGTCACACGGAGGCTGTTTCTTTTTGTGCGAAGCACCTCACGGCGCACTTATCCGTCAATCACGAATTGACGCGGGAGCGGTCTATACAGCTTTGATTTCCTTTATAATTCATTAGGCCAAATCTGACTATTCCGCCCGATTTTCGGGCATCACGAAGGAACAAAGTTAAATGGATATTTTCGCGAAATGCTATGATCACTACATTCAGGATGACCTCCGGGAACAGGAAATCTACCCCTATTTCCACTATCTCGAGAGCCGTCAGGCGCCGGAAGTCATCATGGAAGGCAAACGCCGCATTATGCTCGGCTCCAACAACTACCTCGGCCTGACCACCTGTCCGGAAGTCACCGAAGCCGCCGTCAAGGCGCTTGAGGAGTACGGCACCGGCTGTTCCGGGTCCCGCTTTCTGAACGGCACCCTCGCCATGCATCTCGAGCTCGAGAAGGAACTGGCGAAGTTCCTGAATAAAGAAGCCGTCATCACCTTCCCGTCCGGGTTCCAATCCAACCTCGGCATCATCTCCGCGATCGTCGGCCGCAATGATTACGTCATCCTCGACCGTGAGAACCACGCCTCCATTTACGACGCCTGCCGTCTGAGCTGGGGCAAAATGCTGCGTTTCCACCACGACAACATGCAGGAACTCGAGGAATGCCTGAAATCCGTCCCGGAAGACAAGGGCTGCCTGATTGTCACGGACGGCGTCTTCTCCATGAGCGGCGGCATCGCCAACCTGCCGGAGATTTGCCGCCTGGCGAAGCAGTACGGCGCCCGCGTGATGGTTGACGACGCCCACGGCCTCGGCACCATCGGCGAAGGCGGACGCGGTACGGCGAATTACTACGGTCTGGAAAAGGAAGTCGACATTTACATGGGCACCTTCTCGAAGTCCCTCGCCTCCCTCGGCGGCTACATGGCCGCGGACGCGCGCATCGTCGACTACGTCAAGCATAACTCCCGCCCGTTCATCTTCGCCGCTTCCATCCCGCCGGCTCAGGCCGCTGCCGCGATGGCCGCGCTGAAGCACCTCGAAGCGCATCCGGAGCTGCCGGACACCCTCCGCGACCTCTCCGCTCACTTTCGCGGCGCGTTGAAAGAGCGCGGCGTGAAAATTATCGAAGCCGAGACCCCGATCGTCCCGATCTTCACCTACGACGCAATCCGCACCCTGCAGAAATGCCGCGAGATTTATGACGGCGGTGTTTACGTCAACCCGGTGCTGCCGCCCGCCGCGCCCGACGGCAACAGCATGATCCGCACTTCCCTGATGGCCACGTTGACCTATGACCTTCTGGATGAAGCCGCGGCCGTTATCGGAGAAAGCTTGAGCCATGACTGATAAAATCGCAATCGTCACCGGAGGCACCTCCGGGATCGGCCTCTGCACGGCCGCCGCGCTTGCCGAAAAGGGCTGCCGCGTCTACACCTTCAGCCGCCGCGAATCCGACGACGCCCGCTTCACGCATATCGTTGTCGACGTGACGGATGAATCCGCCGTGGATGCCGCCGTGAAACAGGTCGCCGAGAAGGAAGGCCGCGTCGACATTGTCGTGAACTGCGCGGGCTTCGGCATCTCCGGCGCCATTGAGTTCACCGAGCTCGCCGACGCCAAGCGGCAGTTCGACGTCAACTTCTTCGGCATGGTCAACGTCAATAAAGCCGTCCTCCCCATCATGCGGGAGCAAAAATCCGGGCGCATCGTGAACATCAGCTCCGTCGCGGGCGCGGTGGCCATCCCCTTCCAGGCGTATTACTCCGCCTCGAAGAGCGCCATCAACAGCTACACCTGCGCGCTGGTGAACGAAGTCCGTCCCTACGGGGTGACCGTCTGCGCCGTCCAGCCCGGCGACATCAAGACGAATTTCACCGCCGTCAGAGACAAATCCGCGAAAGGCGACGACGCCTACGGCGGACGGATTGAGCGTTCGGTCGCGAAGATGGAGCATGACGAGCAGACCGGCATGGATCCCGCCGACGCCGGGAAATTCATCTGCGGCGTGGCGCTGAAGGACAGCGTCAAGCCGATCTACACCATCGGCCTCGTCTATCAGCTCGAATGCCTCCTCATCCGCATCCTCCCGAAACGCTGGCTGTATAAGTTGATTTACAATATGTACGCGAAATAA
>CAVIKW010000226.1:0-2203 GCA_963643375.1 Flexilinea sp.
TGATGTAGTCCTTCCCGCCATCCTCACCGGTGACCCAGCAGCCGTAGCTGTCGGAGTTGCACCAATGCTTGTTGCCGACCTGATCATAATAGCCGGCGCGCGGAGCGGCAGAAACACTCATCACGGACAGCGCCGCGATGAGCACGACAAGAGAGATAACAAAAATCTTCTTCATAACAAAACCTTCTTTTTTACAAATTCCACTGACGGCGCGATCCGCAGACTGTGCCGTCAATGGATTGGTAAACAATATTGTCGGATGCGATTGACGAATCAGGTTTATCCGCCTCCGCCGCTAAGCGACGCCCTCGCACTTGCAATTGACTTCGTTAAGCCGTGCATAACCCTCGTCTTTACATCCCTGATCTGTTTTAGCACATACGCACTTCCCGGTGGAAGGGTTGCACTCATTATCTCCTTCACAGTTTACGCCTGCGCATTTATCTACCGGCCCGGCGCTCTCAACTGCCGGAGCGGCGAGGTTCATTTCGGACGTGCCGGGGAGGGTGCCGATGGGGGCGTTGGAGTTCGGGCCCATGATGGCTTCACGGGCGGATTCGGACCAGAACATGATGTAGTCCTTCCCGCCATCCTCACCGGCGACCCAGCAGCCGTAGCTGTCGGAGTTGCACCAATGCTTGTTGCCGACCTGATCGTAATAGCCGGCGCGCGGAGCGGCAGAAACACTCATCACGGACAGCGCCGCGATGAGCACAACAAGAGAGATAATATAAATCTTCTTCATAACAAAACCTAATTTGTCTTATAGATATATAAATTAATGCGGACACGGACCCGCGCACTCAGAGCAACCGTATTCCGGATCGCAATACTGATCCTCTCCGCAAACCACGCCTGCGCATTTATCTACCGGGGCCGTATCTTTTTCCCCTGCGGTTTCCATAATCGGAGCGGCTAGGTTCAATTCGGACGTGCCGGGGAGGGTGCCGATGGGGGCGCCGGAGTTCGGGCCCATGATGGCTTCACGGGCGGATTCGGACCAGAACATGATGTAGTCCTTCCCGCCATCCTCACCGGCGACCCAGCAGCCGTAGCTGTCGGAGTTGCACCAATGCTTGTTGCCGACCTGATCGTAATAGCCGGCGCGCGGAGCGGCAGAAACACTCATCACGGACAGCGCCGCGATGAGCACAACAAGGATAAATAAAACAGCTTTTTTCATATAAAACTCCATGTATACGAATCAAAACCGATTCGATGATTTTATTTTCTTGCGTTTTTTCTTTTTGTCAATCCCATCATCGGTAATTAATGACAATCAACATGAATTAATAAGGAACATTCTAACAAACGGAGAAACTGTCATTTCCTTGTTGTAAGAGAGGGCAGAACAACAGAGCGTGGTGAGTGGAGTCAGCGCCCGCCATTCGCAGTCTCGCTTCAATTTCGACCGCGCTTTTACCTTCCCCTATGAGGGGAAGGGGGACCGCTTGCGGTGGATGAGGTCAAGGCTGCGTCAGCAGCCGCCCCTATGAGGTGAAGGGGGACCGCTTGCGGTGGATGAGGGGAAGGCTTAAGCGCCCGACAAGGGAAGACTCGCTTCCTTTATCGGGTGCTTCTATTGACTGTTGACTGCTGACTATTGACTCACATCATGACGGAAATCTCAAAATTCTTGACAATCAACAGTTGACGAAAAGGGCGGTTCAATGTTAGGATAAAGATAGGCTCTTCGTATCGCAGTGCCGAATCATTGAACAGAAAAGAGGTACAAATCTTATGGACTACGCAATGGTGAGCAAACTCGAGAAAGCAAAGATCTATGCCGGCGAGAGAGACCGCTTCAAGTTTGATAATTTCAAAGTGACCATGAACGGCAAGAACAACGGTCACGTCGTAACATACACGGACGGCAAATGGGGATGCGACTGCGAATTCTTCCAGTCCCACGGCCGCTGCAGCCACACGATGGCGCTTGAAATCATTCTCCACGGCATGGTTGATATCGCTTACGACGATTGACTCACCGCGTGGAATTCACAAGATCGAAACGACCCCTCATCGGGGTCGTTTTTTTGTTTGCTGGGGAGGGGAGCCGCGCAGCGGCAGTGAGGAGTTAGGAGTGAGGAGTTAAGCGCTCGATACTTGAGCACCCGCTCCCCACACGAAGCGTGATCTACCTTCCCCTCAATAGGGGCGGCTGCTGACGCAGCCTTGACCTCATCCACCGCAAGCGGTCCCC
>CAVIKW010000227.1:0-2197 GCA_963643375.1 Flexilinea sp.
GCGGTCCCCCTTCCCCGAAAAGATAGTGAGGAGTTAGGAGTGAGGAGTGAGGAGTTATGGCACCCGATAATCGAAGACCCGCTCAAATTTCGTTAATCCCGCTTTTTAATAACAGCGCCCGATAGGGAAGAATACTCTCCCATATCGGGCGCCTCTATTGACTATTGACTGCTGACTATTGGCTCTCTTTTCTACTCCCAGCACTCCCGCTTCAGCACCCCGATGTAGGGGAGGTTGCGGTAGTGGTCGGCGTAGTCTAAGCCGTAGCCGACGACGAATTCATTCGGGACTTGGTAGCCGATGTAGTCGGCTTGGAAGGCGTTCTGTTTGCGGCCGATTTTCTCGAGGAGGCAGGCCGTCTTGAAGCTCGCGGGTTTGCGGGCGCCGAAGAATTCTTTAAGGTAGCCCAGCGTCAGGCCGGAGTCAATAATATCCTCCACCAGCAGGACGTGGCGGCCGGTGATGTTGATGTTGATATCCTTGACCAGCTTCACCACGCCGGAGGTTTGGGACGACTCGCCGTAGCTTGAGACGGAGATAAAATCCATGTAAATGTCGGTCTTGATGGAGCGGCAGAGGTCGGTATAGAAGAAACTCGCGCCCTTCAGAACACAGACGACGATCGGGTACTGTCCATCATAATCGGCGGTGATTTGCGCGCCGAGTTCGGCGACGCGGTTCTTCAACATTTCTTCCGAGTACAGCACACGTTCAATATCTTGTTTTTCGTTTCGAATCAGCATTGTTTTCTCCTACAGGGTGATGGCTTCCGTCTCCGTGTCATCGGACGGCTTCGGCAGTTTGGCGAGGAAGAGCTCCACCTGTTCGGGACAGCGGCCGATGTAGTCGTTCGCGTTCAGGACGGAAGCAATCTCTTCCTTGGTGAGGACGAAGTCCGGGTCATTGCCCAGATCTTCCAACAGCTCGCACGGCAGGCCTTCGCGCATGCGGAGCGTGGCGTCCATTGAATGTCGGCGGATGATTTCATGCGTCTGCTGGCGGTCTCCGCCTTTCTTGACCGCTTCCATCAGCAGGTTTTCCGTCGCGATGAACGGCAGGTATTCGTCAACCGCCTTCGCGATGATCTTCTCATTGACATGCATCCCGTCGGTGACGTTCGCCATCAGACGGAGAATGCCGTCCACCGCGAGGAAGCCTTCCGGCAGGGAGATGCGGCGGTTGGCGGAGTCGTCCAGCGTGCGTTCGAACCACTGCGTGGAGGCGGTCATGGGGGCGTTCAACGCGTCCGCCATGACGTAGCGGGCCAGGGAACAGATGCGTTCGCAGCGCATCGGGTTGCGTTTATATGCCATCGCGGACGAGCCGACTTGCTCTTTCTCGAACGGCTCCTCCACCTGGCGCATGTGCTGGAGCAGGCGGATGTCATTCGCGAACCGATACGCGGACTGTGCCACGGAGCTGAGGGCGTTGAGAATGCGGCTGTCGAGTTTCCGCGGATAGGTCTGCCCGCAGACGTCGAAGAGTTCGTCAAAGCCGAACGCGGCCGCGATGCGGCGGTTCATTTCGTCGATTTTGGCGGAGTCGCCGTTGAAGAGCTCCATGAAGCTCGCCTCCGTCCCGGTCGTGCCGCGGCAGCCGAGGAAGCGGATGGCGCGGATGCAGTCGTCGATCTCGGCGAGATCCATGTACAGGTCCTGGATCCACAGGCAGGCGCGTTTGCCGACGGTGACGAGCTGCGCCGGCTGGAGATGGGTGTAGCCCAAGGTCGGCATGGCCTTGTACTTATCCGCGAAGGCCGCGAGGTTCGCGATGACCTTCAGCATGGAGCGCTTGACGCCGCGGAGGGCGTCGCGGTAGATGATCAAGTCGGCGTTGTCCGTCACATAGCAGCTGGTCGCGCCGAGGTGAATGATGCCCTTCGCGCCGGGAGCGGCGACGCCGTAGGTGTAGATGTGCGCCATGACATCGTGGCGGATCTCTTTTTCCTTCTCCCGCTCGATGTCGTAATCAATATCGGTGATGTGCGCTTCCAGTTCGGCGACCTGCTCCGCCGTTACCGGGAGGCCGAGTTCGCATTGCGCGCGGGCCAGTTCGACCCAGAGCTTCCGCCAGGTTTGATAGCGGGTATCCGCCGAAAACAGCTGCTGCATCTGCTTCGAGGCGTAGCGGGTGCAGAATGGACTTTCATAAGAATCGTGCATTTATTCTCTCGCAATTAAGGGGCTTCGCCCTCCGA
>CAVIKW010000228.1:0-2144 GCA_963643375.1 Flexilinea sp.
CTTAGACCGCGCTTAAGCCTTCCCCTCGAGGGGAAGGGGGACCGCTCCGCGGTGGATGAGGTGAACAGCAGACCGGCTCCCCTTCGCGAAGCGTTTTGAGCCGCAGCTTCACCTCACCGCCCAAACAAAAAAGGCTGCCGCAAAACGGCAGCCTTTTTTGTTTGCTGTTACATAATTTCCGGCGTGTCGATCCCCAGCAGGCCGAGGCAGACGACAATCGCCTGACGGGCGGCAGCGGAGAGGCGCAGTCGGTAGTTCTTCGTGTTCTCATCCGCCTGGATGACCGGGCAGACGCGGTAGAAGGTGTTGTACGCCTGAGCAATATCATACGCCAGGTTGGCAAGGTAGAGCGTCTTCATTTCCTTCGCGGAGCGCTGGACTTCCTTCGGGACGCGGGCGATCAGGTCGATCAGGGCAACTTCGCTCTCGGTCAGGTCATACTCCGGCACCAGAGATTCGGGCAGGACACCGCCGGCCTTGCGCAGAATGGAGTTGGCGCGGACGGCAGCGTACTGAATGTACGGCGCGGCCTGTCCGTTGAAGTCGAGCGCGGCTTCCCAGTCGAAGGTGACGATCTTCGTGTTGTCGCGGGAGAGCATGGAGTACTTCAGCGCGCCGATGGCGACGATGTGGGAGATCTGCTTCTTCGTCTCTTCCGGCAGGGACGGGTTCTTCTCGTTGACGATCTGCAGCGCGCGGGTGGTCGCTTCGCTCAGCAGGTCCTGCAGGAAGACGACCGTGCCGTCGCGGGAGGACATGGTCACGTTGCCCGGCAGGTTGACGATTTCATACGCCAGATGGTAGAGGTTCTTCGTCCAAGGATAGCCCATGAGCTCCATGGTCTTGAAAATCTGCTGCATGTACAGGGACTGGCGGACGTCGATGACGTAGATGGAGCGGTCGAGTTTGAACTGCTCGAATTTCTTGATGGCGAGGGAGAGGTCCTTCGTCGCGTAAAGGGATGTGCCGTCGGAGCGCAGGACAACGAGGACGCGGTACTTGTCTTTCGTGCCGCAGAGGTCGTCAAGCTTGACCACGACCGCGCCTTCCGGACGTTCATCGACCGCGATATTCTTCTCAATCAGCTCGTCGACGATGACCTTGCCGGAGTCTTCCACTTCGCTCTCGAAATAGAGATGGTCGAAGCGGACGCCCAGTTCGTTGTAAATGTCATCGAAGCCGTCGAGGGACCACTGGCGGGTGGTCTTCCACAGCTCAACGACGTCTTCGTCGCGGCGGTCCCAGCGGGCGAAGAGCGCGCGGATCTCGGCGTCGGCATCCGGTTCCGTCTCATGGCGGCGGGACGCTTCGGCGTAGATGTCGCCCATCCAGCGGGTAATGTCACCGGACGGCTGTTCGCCGTTATGATACTTCAGGTAGCACCACATCCATTTGATCACGTGCAGACCGATGTCGCCGAGGTAGTTCGCGCGGACCACTTCGTCGCCGGACTTCTCGAGAATGTTGCAGACGGAGTTGCCGAGGATGACGTTGCGCAGATGGCCGACGTGGAACGCCTTGTGCGTGTTCGGCTGACTGAATTCAACCATAACGCGCTGGCCGGTCGGTTCGCCTTTGCCGTAGTCATTGCCCTTTTCCAGGACTTCGTCGATGACGCGCTGGGAATAAATCTTCGAGGAGAAGTAAATATTCAGGTAGCCCTTGACCGCTTCCGCGCGTTCAAAGCCGTAGGGAAGCTCGATCGTGTCGGCGATGCCCTGCGCGATTTCCTGCGCGTGGGCGGGGACATTCATCTTGACGCCCTTTTCCTTGGCATCGCGGGACGCCAGCTGGAAGAACGAGGTGGCAATGCCCCAATTCCCGCTGAACGGGATCCACGACCATTGGACGTTCATGTCCGGCAGGTTGTTGTCTTTCAGGTATTTGTTGATCTGCTCTGCGAGCGATTTCTGTTCAGATTCAAACATTGTGATTCACCCTTCACATAGTATTCAGTCTTCTATTATACAGGGAATACCCGCCCCCGGCGGTTGATTCGTGATAACGGCATCAATTCCCCGCGCGGGCGTTGCGGCGCTTGCGGAGGCAGTAAAGGCAGATCAAGACAACCGTGCACAGAGAGACGCATTCCGACACCCGCTGGGCGGTGGTCTTCTCGAGCCAAACACGGATCGTTCCGGAAC
>CAVIKW010000229.1:0-2122 GCA_963643375.1 Flexilinea sp.
TGCGGGTATTTGTTGTAAAATGTGCCCATCAAGCCCGCAAGGGTATTAATGATTTCCGCCTTCAGCGGTGGATGCTGCAAACGGAGGGCTGTAATGGCTACAAAAATTCGATGCAAATATTTGGACTGCGCTTTCCTGGATGAAGGATATTGCAGTGCGGCTCAGATTGACCTTGATTCCGATAAGGGCTGTCTGATGTTCCAGTCTAACGACGAACTCCCTGTTGATGATGTTATCGACGATGATGATATCAAAGATTGGGATGAGAACGAAGAAGAGAACGAAGACGAAGACGATCCCTGGATCGAGGATGATGACGACGAAGAAGAGGACGACTACAATTAGTCCGCTTGTGTGTCAATGGAAAACCGGCCCCCATCGGCCGGTTTTTTGTAAACGGTGAGGAAATCCCATGAAGGTTGAACAGATCGAAGTGACTATCGGCCCCGACGGCAAAGTGCGCCTCGAGACTTCCGGGTTCGCGGGGGATGAATGCCTGGACGCGGTGAAGGACCTTGAGGCGCTGCTCGGCGCGAAGGATCCCGAAAGGGAGCTCAAGGCCGAGTATTACGACCGCGCCGAGAGCAAGACCGCGGAGAAGGTCCGTGTCCGCCGTTGAACTGCGCGTCCACCGCGTGCTCCACGGCAGCCGCGCCAACGGACCGGGCAGCCGCGCGGTGGTCTGGCTGCAGGGATGCCCGCTGAACTGCCCCGGCTGCTTCAATCCCGAAACGCACGACGCCGCGGGCGGGACGTCCATGACGGCTGCGTCCCTGGCGGACGCGCTGCTCGCGGGCAGTCCGGACGGGATCACGATCTCCGGCGGGGAGCCGTTCGCTCAAGCGGAAGGCCTGCTTGAACTGCTCCGCGCGCTTCGGGAACGGCACGCGCCGCCGGTGCTGGTCTTCAGCGGATATACCGAAGCGGAGCTCCTCGTCGACCCGGTGAAGGCGGTGTGCCTTTCCGCAATCGACGCGCTGATCTGCGGCCCCTTCCGCGCGGATGAACCGGCCGCCTATGAGCGCTTCTGCTCGTCGGGCAATCAACGCCTTGTCCTGCTGACGGATCGGATTCGCGCGGAGGACTTCGCCGGCCTCCCTCTGAGGGAGATTATTATCGGGGAAGACGGCACCGCCCTCTTCAGCGGCATCGCCCCGGTTCGGGTATAATCAAAAGAAACGAATTGAGTTCGAAGTGAGGTTCTTATGGCAAAACGATTGATCGACTGCACCGTCTCCGAGATGAGCGGATTCACCAAAGCGGATAAAGTTTCATCCATCGCCGGCTGCGAAGGCCGCGTCATGGCCTGCGAATGCATCGGCTTCGTCACCCCGATGCTCGGCAACATTACCAACGCCGAGTTCGTCTCGTCCCTGGGCGCCGACATCATTTTGCTGAACATCTTCGATGTTGACAAACCCGTGATTCTGGGCCTGCCCGAAGTCCCGCCGGAGGATACGATCCGCGAGATCAAGCGGCTGACCGGCCGTCTGATCGGCATCAACCTCGAGCCCGTTCCCGAGAACTTCGCCTCCGAGAACAACGCCAACATGTGGAAGATTTCCGAGGGCCGCAAGGCTACCGTAGCGAATGCGGTCAAGGCACGCGACATGGGCGTGGATTTGATCCTGCTCACCGGCAACCCCGGCAACGGCGTCAATAACGACGCCATCTGCGCGACCCTGAAAGAGTTCAAGAAAGCCATCGGCGATGACGTCATTCTCGCCGCGGGCAAGATGCACGCCTCCGAAGTCCTCTCCGAGGGCGGTGAGAACATTATCACCAAAAACGACGTCCGCCGCTTCGCCGAAGCCGGTGCCGACGTTATCCTCTACCCCGCCCCCGGCACGGTACCCGGCATCACCATGGAGTACATCCGCGAACTGGTGCAGGAGACCCACAAGCTCGGCTGCTTGGCAATGTCCTCCATCGGCACATCCCAGGAAGGCGCCGACATCGAGACCATCCGCCGCATCGCGCTGATGTGCAAGATGGCCGGGATCGACATTCATCACATCGGCGACTCCGGCTTCACCGGCACCGCCGTCCCCGAAGACATCACCGCCTATTCCGTGACCATCCGCGGCGTCCGCCATACCTACAGACGGATGGCGATGTCGAT
>CAVIKW010000230.1:0-2095 GCA_963643375.1 Flexilinea sp.
CCGCTTGCGGTGGATGAGGTCTGCGATAGCAATCAGCGCCCGACATTCGCAGTCTTGCCTCAACTTTGGCCGCGCTTAAGCCTTCCCCTATTGAGGGGAAGGACAATACGCGCTCCGCGGTGGATGAGGTAATCCGCGCACACGTTCCCCTACGCGAAGCGTCAAATAAAACGCCCGATAATTGAAATTATGCTTCAACAATCGGGCGCCAACTCCTAACTCCTAACTCCTAACTCCTAACTCTCCTTCGGATACTGTTCCGGGATCAAATTGCTGTAGTACTCCGTCTTCCCGGAGAGCACGTCGTCGTAAAAACCCTGCTTCCAATCAATATAATCAATCGACGACTGAATCTCCGCCATGTCCGCGAGGAGGTCCTTCCGTTTCGCTTCCAAAATCTTCTTCCGCTCGGGAATTGACGCCTCGCCCCGGAGGCAGAGCGCGAGGTATTCCTTCATCTCGGTGAGCGTCATCCCGCATTTTTTCAGGCAGACGAGGCTCTGAATCCATTTGATATCATGCTCGTTGAAAACCCGGTAATTGCGGCTGTCGCGTTTCACGTTGGGGATCAGCCCTTCCCGACAGTAGAATTTCAGGTTCTCGTAGGTCATATTCGTGAGCTCACAGGCTTCTTTCATGGAATAAATCTTCGTTGTCATCTTTTGTCACCTTTTTTCAAAATCGCTCTTGCTCGGTAGCCGCTACCGCCTGATAGAATCATAATCGACCCGACAAAAGGTGTCAATACTGTTCATAAAAGGAGATTTTCAAAATGAAAACATCTGTCATGATCGCCTTATGCATGCTGCTCCTCTGCAGCCTCCCCGCCTGCGCGGACTCCGCGGATGCGAAGACCTTGGTCGTCTATTTTTCCGCGTCCGGAAACACGGAAAAAGCGGCGGAAATGATTGCCGAGCAGACCGGGGCGGATCTGTTCCGTCTGGAACCTGTCAACGCCTACTCCGACGCGGATTTGGATTGGACCGCCAACGGCAGCCGCGTCAACCTTGAACACAACGACGAATCCCTGCGGGAGATCGAACTCAAAAGCACCGAGGTCGAAGATTGGGACAAATACGACACCGTCTTCATCGGTTACCCGATTTGGTGGGGGATTGCCGCGTGGCCTGTCAACAGCTTCGTGACCGCGAATGACTTCACCGGCAAGACCGTCATCCCGTTCTGCACCTCGGCGAGCTCCGGTGTCGGCGAAAGCGCGAAGCTGCTCGCGGAGTTGACCGAAACGGGAACCTGGACGGACGGCGTCCGCTTCCGCTCGAATGTTTCGGAATCCGCCATCAGCGAATGGCTCTCGACATTGAATTAGCGAACGGGGGACGCAAATGGAATACGTCACTTTGAGCAACGGCGTAAAAATGCCGCAGCTGGGTTACGGGGTGTATCAGGTAACCAGGGACGAATGCGAACGCTGCGTTCTGGACGCGCTGTCCGTCGGTTACCGCAGCCTTGACACCGCGCAGAGTTATTTCAACGAGGAACAGGTCGGCGCCGCTGTTGAGAAGTCCGACGTTGACCGCGGGGATATTTTCCTGACGACGAAGGTTTGGGTGGAGCACTACGGCTATGAAGCGGCGAAGGAGTCCGTCTACGAATCCATGCATAAGCTGCGGACCGACTACCTTGACCTCTGCCTGCTCCATCAGCCGTTCTCCGACTATTACGGCGCGTGGCGGGCGTTGGAGGAGCTGTACGAGGCCGGGAAGATCCGCGCCATCGGCGTTTCCAATTTCTACCCGGACCGCCTGGTGGACCTCTGTTCCTTCGCGCGGATCAAGCCGATGATCAACCAAGTCGAAACACATCCGTTCAACCAGCAGGTCGAGGCCAAGAAGTGGATGGATAAGTACGGTGTACATATTGAAGCCTGGGCGCCGTTCGGTGAAGGCCGCGGGGACATGTTCCAAAACCCGGCCCTCAACGAAATCGGGGCCAAGTACGGCAAGACCTCCGCGCAGGTCATCCTCCGCTGGCACATTCAGCGCGGCGTGATCATCATCCCGAAGTCCACGCACAAGGAACGGATGATCGAGAACCTGAACGTCTTCGACTTCGCCCTTTCCGAGGAAGATATGGC